>DASZRZ010000430.1:0-2339 GCA_035548935.1 Terriglobales bacterium | reverse complement strand
AAAATGTCCCCGGTAAGTCCTGCTTCACGCTCCTGCAAGACCTCGCCCACGCAGACAATTGGCACAAGTCCGCGGTCGAGCGCAGCCTTCAACTTCAGGTTCACGGTGTCGTCAGTTTCACCAAAGAACTGCCGCCTCTCGGAGTGTCCGATGATCACATGGGAGCATCCCGCCGCCACCAGCATCTCCGCTGAGATTTCGCCGGTGAAAGCGCCCTCCTTTTCCCAATGGAGGTCCTGGCCACCCACACCCACCAACGACCCTTTCGCCGCCTCAACCAACGCCGCAATCGAGACAAAAGGAGGACAGATCACAATCTCGTCCCGCACGTGCTCCCACACTCTGGGCAGAAAACCTGCCATGAACTCCGCAGTCTGCGCAGGAGTCTTATACATCTTCCAATTTCCGGCAATCAGCTTTTTGCGGTGCATGATTTTGGACTTAACTCTTATTGCTCAGCGCCTCGACACCCGGCAGCTTGCGCCCTTCCAGAAATTCCAGCGACGCTCCTCCCCCAGTGGAGATGTGAGAGATTTGGTCTTCCACCCCGGCAGACTTCACCGCCGCCACACTATCGCCACCGCCTACGATGGAAGTTGCCGACGCATTGGCTGCAATCGCCTGTGCGATTTTGCGCGTTCCCTTTGCGAAGGGCGGTAGCTCAAAGACGCCCATGGGGCCATTCCACAGAATTGTCTTTGCCTTGGCGATTTCTTCGCAGAACAGCTCGATGCTCTCCGGACCAATATCGAGCGCCATCTGATCGGCGGAGATGGCCTGGCCTTTGCCTACGTTTTTGGTGACGGCATCTGCCGATACTTTGGCGGCAGTAACGTGGTCGATAGGAAGCAGGAACCGGACGCCTTTCTGCTTGGCCTGCTTCAGAAGGTCTCGCGCCAGTTCGATCTTGTCCTGTTCGAGGAGCGATTTGCCGATCTCCTGCCCCTGGGCCTTGAGGAAGGTATAGGCCATTCCGCCTCCAATGATGAGCGCATCTACTTTGCCGATCAGGTTCTGAATGACTCCGATTTTGTCACTCACCTTGGCTCCGCCAAGAATCGCTATGAAGGGATGGTCGGGATTTTCCAGAGCGCGGCCCAGGTATTCCAGTTCCTTTTCCATCAGGAGACCAGCGGCCGACTTCTTTACAAATTTCGTGATTCCCACGGTTGAGGCGTGCGCCCGGTGAGCCGCACCAAAGGCGTCGTTTACATAATAGTCGGCGAGCTTGGCCAGTTGCCGGGCAAAGGTGTCGTCGTTGGCTTCCTCTTCGGGATGGAAGCGCAGATTCTCCAGCAGCAGGCTCTGGCCTTGTTCCAGCTTCTCGGACATCTCTTCGGCCTGAGCGCCCACGCAATCGGTGCAGAAGCCGACGTTTTCATCGCGCTCCAGCTTGTCGTCCAATAACATGCGCAACCGCTCCGCAACCGGGCGCAGGCTCATCGCCGGATTGGGCTTACCCTTGGGACGGCCCAGATGGGATGCCAGAATCAGCCGTGCTCCATGACGCAGCGCGTATTCAATGGTGGGCAGGGTTTCGCGAATGCGGGTGTCGTCCGTTATAAATCCCCGCTCGTCGAGGGGAACATTAAAATCCACGCGCAGGAATATCCGGCTTCCCTTGAGAGGTAGATCGCGAATTGAGAGCTTGGTCATCTTCTTGCCTGATCTATTAGCCTGGCCCGATCTGTCAGCCCAGTCCGTTACAGGCCTTTTTTACCGATGTATTTGATGAGGTCGCGTACGCGGCAGGAGTACCCCCACTCATTGTCGTACCAGGAGATCACCTTCACACAGTTTCCGGCGACAACCCGGGTCATGGGAGCGTCCACGATGGAGGAGCGTGAGTCTCCCCGATAATCCGCCGACACCAGTTCCTTCTCTTCAAATCCCAGATAGCCCGCCAGCGGCCCGGATGCGGCTGCACTCTTCAGCGCGGCGTTCACCTCTTCCACCGAGGTCTTCTTTTCAACAAAGGCTACGAGATCGACGACCGAGACGTTCGGGGTGGGTACGCGCATGGCGAAGCCATCGAGTTTGCCCTTAAGCTCTGGAATCACCAGGTGAAGGGCTTTGGCCGCTCCGGTCGAGGTTGGGATCATGTTAATGGCGGCGGCCCGTGCGCGGCGCAGGTCCTTGTGCGGGAAGTCCAGAATGACCTGATCGTTGGTATACGAGTGGATGGTGGTCATGGTTCCGCTTACAATCTTGAAGTTGTCATTGACTACCTTGGAGATGGGCGCCAGACAGTTCGTGGTACAGGAGGCATTGGAGATGATGTTGTGCTTGGCGGGATCGTATTTGTCTTCATTGACCCCGAGAACCACGGTGAAGTCTTC
>DASZRZ010000429.1:0-12836 GCA_035548935.1 Terriglobales bacterium | reverse complement strand
GCAGGTGGAGCGCGTTACGTTAGAGGTGGCGCGGCAGACGTTGCGGGAGGTTCCCGGGGGCGTGGAGGCCAGTGAGCCCGCCGTGCGTTACAACGGCTATGGCGACCTGGCGATTACGTTGAACGTGGGCCTGCGCGCCCGGGAATTTACCGACCAGTACCTGCTGACGCACGAGTTCCTCAAGCGGTTATACCTCCGCTACCAGCAGGAAGGGATCAAGATCCGGTGAAGGAAGATTTCTACTTCAGCAGGCCTTCCACCACTTCGTAGCTTTCATTCAGCGCGGCGTCGAGCGCGGCAGGGTCTTTGCCTCCGGCCTCGGCCATGTCGGGACGCCCTCCGCCGGAGCCTCCCACTTTTTGCGCCACTGGCCCAATGACCTTTCCGGCGGGAAGGCGGCTGGTGAGGTCCTTGGTCACGCCGACGATCAGCGCGACTTTGCCCTCCGATGCCGAGCCCAGCACCACAACCCCGGAGCCCAGCTTTTGCCGCAGATTGTCCACTAGCGTGCGGAGTTGCGCCCGCTCCAGGTTGTCCACGCGGTGGGCAAGAACCTTCACGCCGTTGATGAGACGAATTTTGTCATCGACCGAGCGGGTGGTGTCGGCGGCGGACTTCATCCGCGACTGCTCGAGTTCTTTGCGCAGGCGGCGGATTTCTTCGTCGCGGCTGTGGAGTTCGTGTTGCAGCGCGGTGGCGAGCGAACCTTCGCTGCCGGCGCGCACAATGCCGCGGGCCACGTGCTCCAACTGGTGATCGGCGCGGAAGTGCTTGAGCGAACTTTCCCCGGCCACGGCCTCCACGCGCCGCACTCCGGAAGAGACGCTGCCCTCGTCGAGAATCTTGATGAGGCCGATCTCGCCGGTGGCGCTGGTGTGGGTGCCGCCGCAGAGTTCAGTGGAGAAGCCCCCGATTTTTACCACGCGTACGCGCTCGCCATACTTCTCGCCGAACAGCGCCATGGCGTGATACTCGTTGATGGCGGCGTCGATGGGCACGTCCACGATGGTCTCGACCTTGATGTTGCGCAGGACTTCCTTGTTGATGATGTCCTCGATGTCCTGCATCTCTTCGTCCTCAACTCCTGCGAAGTGAGAGAAGTCGAAGCGCATGCGGTCGGGCGCGACCAGTGATCCGGCCTGCTTGACGTGACTGCCAAGCACCTCGCGCAGGGCCGCGTGGACCAGGTGAGTGGCGGTGTGGTGGCGCATGGTGGCCTGGCGCAGGCCGAGATCGACGACGGCATCCAGCTTATCGCCCACGCGTAGAGTTTCGCGCGCAACCACGCGATGAGCCCGTACGCCCTGCACCGGCGAGTAACATCCGGTAACCTCGGCGAGGACGATGTTGTGATCGTCGTCGTAGAGCAGGCCGCGGTCGCCGACCTGTCCACCGGAGTCGGCGTAGAAGGGCGTGTGATCGAGGATGATCTCGCCCTCTTCTCCCGCTTTCAGCTCGCGAAGCCCCTGGCCGTCTTTGACGAGGGCCAGAATTTCGCTGCCGCTCGATTCGGTCTGACGATAGCCCTCGAAGGAAGTTGGAGCCAGATTCTGATAGGCAGGGCTGGCGGTGGCTTTGGCCGCACCCTTCCATGACGCCTGCGCGCGTGTGCGCTGCTCCGACATGGCCTGATCAAAGCCAGCCTGATCGAAGGAGATTCCGGCGTCGCGGGCCGCGTCCTGAATGAAGTCGAGAGGCAGTCCAAAGGTGTCGTAAAGCTTGAAGGCTTTGCTGCCGGAGTAGGTGGCGCGTGCACCCGGGTTCTCTGCCCTTGCAGCGGCCAGGGGCGACAGGTCCTCTTCCAGCCTCTTCAAACCCAGATCCAGGGTGTGGGCGAAGCGGCGCTCTTCGGTCTCCACCATTTTGGCAACGCGTTCGGCGGTTTCGTTCAGCTCGGGGTAGGCTTCGGCCATGAGACTGCGAACGGCATCGACCATCCTGTAGAAGAAAGGCTGATTCTGGCCGAGAAGGCGTCCGTGGCGGATGGCGCGGCGGATGATCTTGCGCAGCACGTAGCCGCGCCCATCGTTGGCAGGCACGATTCCGTCGGAGATCAGGAATGTGGTGGCGCGCGCGTGGTCGGCGATCACGCGCAGCGAGGCCGCGGATGTGGTCTGAGCCTCTTTGCGGGTTTCCTGGCTCACGGAGACGCCCGTGAGTTCGGCAGCCCGCTGAATGAGCGGCTGAAACAGATCGGTGTCGTAGTTGGAGAGCCTGCCCTGGAGCACGGCGGTAACACGCTCCAGTCCCATGCCGGTGTCGATGGAGGGCGCGGGCAGGGGATTGAGGGTTCCGCCGGCATCGCGATCGAACTGCATGAAGACGAGGTTCCAAATCTCCATGTAGCGTCCGCACTCGCAGGGGAAGTGGCAATCGGCGTGTCCCTGTTCGCTGGCGCCGGGACCCATGTCGTAGTGAATCTCGCTGCAGGGTCCGCAGGGGCCGGTTTCGCCCATCTGCCAGAAGTTGTCCTTAAGGCCCATGGCGAAGATGCGCTCGGACGCGACGCCCTGGGCGATCCAGTGGCCGTAGGCCTCTTCGTCGCGTGGAACCTGGCCTTCCCCTTTGAAGATGGTTACGTAGAGCCTGCTCTTATCGATGGCGAACCACTGCGGCGAGGTGATCAGCTCCCAGGCGTAGGCAATGGCGTCGCCCTTGAAGTAGTCGCCGAAGCTGAAGTTCCCCAGCATTTCGAAGAACGTGTGGTGGCGGTTGGTGAAACCGACGTTCTCCAGGTCGTTGTGCTTGCCACCGGCGCGGACGCACTTCTGCGAGGTGGTGGCGCGGCGGTAGTCGCGCTTTTCGAGTCCGAGGAATACGTCCTTGAACTGGTTCATTCCTGCGTTGGTGAACAGCAGGGTAGGGTCATTGGCGGGCACAAGGGAGGAAGAGTGGACCTTGCGATGCTCCCGCTGGACAAAGAAGTCCAGAAACTTTTTGCGAATTTCAGAGCCAGTGAGCATGAGTGGATGGATTTCCGGCCCCACCGCCACAGAGCGGGGAGGGCAAAGATGACGCAAACAGTTATTTTAGCAGCCGGTGTCTCGGCAGCCGACGATGAACCGCCGGGCCGGAGGGAGCTTCGGATCAACTGGATTGCGTCTCCGGATCAACTTCCGATTCGAGGGCGACCAGGACCTCATCCTCCACCTCCCACTTTTTGAGAATGCGGAAGATGATTTGCGAAGCGAAGCCGGCCCGTGCAAGGGCGCGGAAGATGCGGGCGGCATCTTTTTGGGTGGCCGGTTTGTTTAACCGCTTGCGCATGAGGAAGGAGCGGGCGAGCTGTTCGTCGTTGACGCCGGCATAGGTGGAGGCGACGGCCTTTTCGATTACGTCGGCATGAACGCCGCGCTGCTTCAGTTCCGAGGCGACGCGCTGGCGTCCGAAGCGGTTGTTTTCCTTGCGTAGGGAGGCGAAGGCGCCGGCGTAGGTGGCGTCGTTGAGATAGCGCTGTTCCTTCAGACGCTCCACCACCGCCTCCATGAGGACATCGGCATCGGGCTGACCGGCGAGCCGCAGCCGCATCAGGCGTTTGATCTCCGCCACGGAGCGCATGCGGCGTCCAAGGGCCGCGATGGCGTAGTCATAGAGCGAGGCCTCGGTGTGGACGATGCCGGTTCCAGGCTTTTTTTTGCTCCACGGCATGGGACAAGAATATCTTCCACACGCCAGTTCGGATAGCCGGAAACCCATCTGCCTGCTGGAGGATTTTGTTGGAAGGAGAATTTGGTTTGGGATGATGAGGACGAAAAAAGCCCAGCCTCGCGAGGCTGGGCTTGGTGGAGGATTCCCGACTAGCGGCCGAAGCCTGCGCCCAGCGGTTCGCGGGTTGATTCCGAGGTGCCGCTCACGCCCTGAACGCGGAGCTTGAAGTCGTCTGGGTTCGAAGCGTTCTCGAGTGCGACCTCGAAGGAGATAAGGTTCTGGGAATAGAGATCGTAGAGCGACTGATCGAAGGTCTGCATGCCGTATTGCGAGGTGCCGGAGGCCAGGGCATCTTTGATCAGGCGGGTTTTTTCGGGGACGATGATGCACTCCTTGACGTAAGCCGTGGAGAGCAGAACTTCAACGGCGGGCACGCGGCCCTGGCCGTCGGAGCGTTTGACGAGACGCTGGCTGATGACCGCCCTGAGGGTGGCGCCGAGTTGCAGGCGCACCTGCTTCTGCTCCGGAGGCGGAAAGACCGCAATGATGCGGTTGATGGTTTCCACGGCGTCCAGGGTGTGCAGGGTTGAAAACACAAGGTGGCCGGTTTCCGCCGCATGCAGCGCCGTGGAGATGGTTTCCAGGTCGCGCATTTCGCCCACGAGAATCACATCCGGGTCCTGGCGCAGGCTGGCCCTTAGGGCCGAGGCGAAGGAGGGAGTATCCACTTCCACCTCGCGTTGGTTCAGGAAGCCTTTTTTGTCGCGATGCAGGAACTCGATGGGATCTTCGATGGTGATGATGTGCTCAGGGCGGCTGGAGTTAATGCGGTCGATCATCGCCGCCAGCGTGGTGGATTTTCCGGAGCCGGTGACTCCGGTGACCAGCACGAGTCCACGCGCCTCTTCGCAAATCTGCTCCACGATCTTGGGCATGTAGAGTTCATCGAGAGGGCGTATTTTCGTGGGAATGACGCGCAATACCAGGCCGACATGGCCGCGCTGCTGGAAAACGTTGACACGAAAACGGCCAAGACCGGCCACGCCATAGGCCATATCCAACTCGGCATTTTCCTTGAACTTCTGCTTCTGGCGGTTGGACATCATGCTGAACGCCATGTTCAGCATGTCTTCGGCGGAGACGCGAGTCTGCTCGCTCAGAGGCACCAGTTCGCCATCCACGCGGACGTGTGGGTAGTTCCCGACCTTTAAGTGAAGGTCGGACGCCTTGCGCTCCATGGCGATACGGAGCAGGTCATCGATTTGCATTCCGGTAGTCCTTAAAGTTCTTGGGGGCCGCTCGTGCGCCGAAAGTACCATGGGTCCGTGCGAGAGGCAATGGAGCGGACGTCCCTAATGGACATTGAACCAAAGTACCGGGCCGAATCGGTTTTGAGACCGGAAACAAAAAAGGCACCCCAAGGGCGCCTTTTTGGTAGTACCCGGGATCAGCCGGTATCTATACCCCCACGGGCTGCTTGACCGGTACGGGGGTGAACCAGTTATAGCGGTCGGGCGAGCTGCCGCTTACGATACCGAAGAACTCCTTTTGAATCTGCTTGGTGAGGCGGCCAAGCTTGCCGTCGCCCACGACGATTTTGTCGACCGAGCGGATGGGGGTGACCTCAGCCGCCGTGCCGGTAAAGAAGACCTCATCGGCAATGTAGAGCATCTCGCGGGGAATCATCTGCTCAACCACGGGAATGCCCAGGTCGCGGGCGATCTGCATAACGCAATCGCGGGTGATGCCCGGCAGTACGGAGTTGCCCAGAGGGGTGGTGAGCAGGGTACCGTTGCGCACCAGAAAGAGGTTTTCCCCCGAGCCCTCGCTGACGTATCCGTTGACGTCAAGCCCGATGCCCTCGACGTAGCCGTTGAGAATGGCCTCCATCTTAATGAGCTGCGAGTTCATGTAGTTCGCGCCGCTTTTGGCCATGGCAGGCAGAGTGTTGGGAGCGATGCGGTTCCAGGAAGAGACGCAGACATCCACGCCCTCTTCGGGATTGCCGAGATAGCGTCCCCAGGGAAAGTTGGCGATATAAACATCGACCGGGGTATTCAGCGGATTGACGCCTAATTCTCCATATCCACGGAACGCGATGGGCCGGATATAGCAGGGCCAGACGCCGTTGGTGCGAATAAGGTCGCTCATAGCCGTAAGCAGTTCCTCGCGGCTGTAAGGCACCGGCATGCGGTAGATTTTCGCGGAGTTCAGGAGCCGGTCGGTATGCTCGGCGGCACGAAAGATCGCAGGTGCGCCTTTGGGCGCATAACATCGAACCCCCTCGAACACGGCGGAACCGTAATGCACCACGTGGGACATAACATGCAGCGTGGCCTCTTGCCAGGGGATTAGCGTTCCGTTCTTCCAGATCTTCTCGGTCGTCTCTATGGGCATTGCATATCTCCTGAGGTCACGTTGCTAGTACCTGCCGGCCTGGCGGCTGCCGGGTCCACACCCGCAAATATGCGGATAAGGGTGTGCTTTAGGCTCTATCAAAAAAAATTATACCCGAGCCGGAGGGGGAGGCTTTTGCAAAAACCGGGACGGATGGATCAAAAATTGTGAATGCAGCAACCGGTAAAGCCTTACAGAGGGAGCGCCGGGGTTGAACCCCCGGGGGAGCGGGAAGGGGTGGCGGCGCGCAGATGATGGGGAGTTATCTCGTCTCCACGGAAGAACTTACCGGAATCCCGCCTCATCTCCGGCATGGCCGACATGGGCTTGCTGTAGTCATTGCGGGCATTCCACAGGAGAAACCCATTGCCGTTTTTCTCACGCGCTACCCGCACCTGCGTAGAGACATATTCGGGCGAATAGGTCTTGGTGCGCCAGCCGAAGGCCTGAAGCCAGGGCCGCAGCACGACGGAGCTGCTGGCGGTGATTTTGCGGAAACGATCCATGGAGCTGCCGATGAAATGCTCCGGGGCATCGCCGGGCAGAGCGTACCCGTCCATGCCATAGAAGTGGGAGGGGTAGATCATGGGCGAGAGAACGTCGCAATGCTGGGCCATGAGAACGATGTCCTGGCCAGTGTGGGCAAGATCGACGGTGCGCTGCCAGGCCATGACTCCGAAGACATCGACCGAGAGCAGCACCTTCATGGGCTGCAACTCATGGTGGGCGCGGGAGAGAAATCCGGCGATCACATCGGCCCGCGTGGGGGAAGTTTGCTGGCTTTTCACGCCGGGATGCGCATCGCGAATGGAAACCGGCGCAGGAGAAGCCTGCTGTTGCTCCCGTACTGTTTGAAAGACGAACTGGGCATCCGCCTGATCGCCTTCTGCCGGGAAGCGGACGTAATCGAACTGAACCTCATCCAGTCCGGAGCCAGCCGCCATCTTTGCCAGATCGATATTGAAGCCTTGTATCTCCGGGCGGGAGGGGTCGGTCCACACCAGCTTGCCGTTTTCCCGCCACGGCTCCCCGGTCTTGCGGGAGCGGATGGCGAGTTCGGGATGACGGGTGACCATGCGCTCGTCGCGGAAGATAGCAATGCGTCCGATGGCGACCATTCCCTGCTGATGGAGCCAGCGGGTGTACTTGGGCAGGTTGCTGATGACAGGCCGCGAAGCGTTGGCATTCAGCGGGTGCTCGAAGGGGATGTTGATGATGCCGTCGCTGTCCTTGATGTCGAAGACCACGGCGTTTCCGCCCACTTCGCGCCAGCGGCGGACGATATCGAGGCCCTTTGCGCTCCCGGCCATTACCCCGGTGAGGTAGATGGCGCGAACTTCAAAGTCCTTGCTCAATCCCAGCGGCTTTTCCAACACCGGACCATTCATGCCGGGAATCACGATGGACTGCCCCGGCTTGAGATAGACCGCGGGTAGCGGGGGATTATTGGCGCGGATGGCGGCCTGCAGTTCAGCGCCGGTCATAAAGCTGCTTGCCGAGAGATATTTCCGGATCAGTCCCGGCATGGTATCGCCGCGCTGGGAGAGATGAAGCACCGTGCCGGACGGTGATCCCGCAAGCGATTTTGTCTCGCCACCAGATTTGGCGGGAGTCTGAGCCTGCAACCCTGAGAGAGAGCCCATAGCGGTGAAAGCGGCAACAATTGCGAAACCCATCAAGGTCCACAACAGGTGGCGGAGAAAGCGAATTTGGCTGTTATTTTGCAAGCTGAACGGAACATAGCATCCGGCTATGCCCCCAGCAACTGACTACGGGAGTATGTACTTCCGGAGTTATTCTTTACCGCCGCGGGAAGACACCCCGAAGGGCTCTTTTAAATACATGCCGGTAAATACATACCGTGAGTCATTGCCAGTGGCAGCAGGGTATTGGGTGCTGGCGTAGGGAATAGCTGCTTCTTTGCCGCGAATTGTGCATCTAACTTGTGAGGACGGAAGAATCGGTCCTCAAAAGAAGGGATGCTCGACGCACAACTAGCGGGCTACTCCACCCATCTGAAGTATCAGGTTATCTGAAGTAGCAGGTTGGTTTCTGGACCTCTGGGGCCGCAAGCGAAGCGCAGGGGAAAGGGAGCAATCCCACGGAAGTCAGGGATTATGAAAACCGGTATCAACGCAACGCTCGATCCGTTACTCCGGAGTTCTGACGCCATTGAATTCGAGGGCGCATTACGGCGGAAGATCGTTGGGCAAGATCCAGCCATCGATAAAGTCACCGAAATCTACCAGATGTTCCTGGCCGGGCTGAATGCACCGGGACGGCCCGTGGGCAATCTGCTGTTTCTGGGACCCACCGGTTCGGGCAAGACTCGGGTTGTGGAGTCCATTGCGGAAGCGTTGTTTGGGGATGCCCGCGCCTGCATCAAGATCGACTGCGCGGAGTTTCAGCACTCGCACGAAATTGCCAAGCTGATCGGTTCGCCTCCGGGATACCTGGGACACCGGGAGACGCATCCGCTGCTGACGCAGGAGGCGCTGAACCAGTGGCATACCGACAAGCTCAAGCTGTCGTTGCTGTTGTTTGACGAGATTGAGAAAGCGTCGGATGCTCTGTGGCAGTTGCTGCTGGGCATACTCGACAAGGCCACGCTCACGCTGGGCGATAACCGCAAGGTGGACCTGTCGCAGTGCATCATCTTTATGACGTCGAACCTTGGGGCGGCGGAGATGACCGACCTGATGAGCGGAGGCATGGGCTTCTTCCAGAAGGCGAATGCCATCGACAATGCGTTCGACGACAAGATCACGCGGGCGGCGCAAGAGGCGGCACGCCGGAAGTTTTCGCCCGAGTTCATGAACCGCATCGACAAGGTGGTGGTGTTCCGCACCCTGCGTCCCGAGCATCTGGAGAAAATCCTGGAGATTGAGCTGGGCATGGTGCAGCAGAGAATTTTGCAGGCGAGCGGAAATAATCAGTTCGTCTTCACCTGCACTTCCAACGTGAAGCAATACCTGCTGGCGGAGGGAACCGATCCCAAGTATGGCGCACGGCATCTGAAGCGGGCGATTGAACGTTGCGTGGTGTTTCCGCTGGCCAACCTGGTGGCGACCGGGCAAATCCGGCTGGGAGACTTTGTCCGCATTGATCTGGGAGCGGACAACAGGATGGTCTTCGTGAAAGAAGCCGAGGGAGCGCTGGTTCCGGTGCTGCTGGAGAAGTATGGTCCGGAATTTGCGGCTCCCCCAGTGGCGCGCGCGGCCCGGGGCGCCACCTCACGCAGCGGGCGCGAGTTTGGCGTGGGCCAGGACAAATAAGTAAGCAGGATAAGAAGCAGGAGAAGTAAGGAAGACCAGTAAGGAAGCCAAGCAGCGACGGGGCAAGCCCTTGCGCTTGCCCGGCCTGAGGTTGAAGACCATTTCCGCTCTAGGGCAGAAAAATACCAGTGGCTTTCCAAAAGCTATTATTCAAAAAGCAGTACTCCAAGAGAGCATCAACAGGCAGAATTTCAAAAAACATTCAAAGAAGCATTCCTGTCAGTCATGCCATCCTGGCAGGGCGGGGGGATGCTATTCTGCCGTTTGCGAGGAGATGAAATGAAACTGCACTCTTCATTCACCCGGGCGACAGCGCTGTTTCTGGTTCTGTTCATAGGCATCCCCCAGTCTCTGCTGGCGGTGGGAACGCTTCCGGAGCTGCCTGATCCCGGCCAGGTTTCGGTCAGCAAGGAAGACCAGCAAAAGCTTGGATTGCAGGCGGTGGGCGAAATCTACAAGCAGATGCCGATCCTTCCTGACAACAGTCCGGTGAGTTTGTATGTGCAGCAGTTGGGCAAGAAGCTGGCGGGCGTAATTCCGCAACAGAATTCGTGGCCGTTTCAGTTTCACGTGGTGGCGCAGAAGGAAGTGAACGCGTTCGCGGTTCCGGGCGGACCGATTTTCGTAAATCTTGGCACCATCACCACCGCGGAGAGCGAAGCGCAGCTTGCCGGAGTGATGGCCCACGAGATATCCCACATTTACATGCAGCACTCGATCAAGGGCGCGCAGAAGCAGGGCCTGGTGCAAGGGCTGGGACAGGTGCTCGGGGGCGTGCTCGGAGGGGTTCTCGGCGGGACCGCCGGGGCGCTGGCACAGATGGGAGCCCAGATGGGCAGCGGACTGGTCAGCATGAAGTATTCCCGCCAGGATGAGGCGCAGGCCGACTCGGTGGGCGCGATCATCATGTACAAGGCGGGATACGATCCGCGCTCGCTGGCGGAGTTTTTTCAGAAGCTGGAGGCGGAAGGTGGCTCCGGTCCGCAGTTCATGAGCGACCACCCGAATCCGGGGAATCGAGTGCAGGCGGTCACCCGGGAGGTGCAGGACTGGCCGGCGAAGAGTTACTCCACGAACAATCAGCAGTTCCAGCAGGTGTCGCAGCAGGCGCGGGGCATGAAGGCTTATACCGCTCAGGAGATCGCGCAGATGGCCAAGAGCGGCCAAATCCAGAATGCTTCCACATCGGGTGCGCCCGCGGCCGCTCCGGCAGCCATGAAAGACCTGAGCTGGAAAGACGTTGCCCCCAGCGGACGATTCCAGCAGTTCAGCCAGGGTGGCGTGAACATGCAGTTCCCGGTGAACTGGCAGTCATTTCCCGACCAGCAGGGGAGTGGGTTCACGCTTGCGCCCCCGGCAGGCGTTGCCCAGGGTGGGGTGGCATATGGCGTGGTCATGAACCTGTTGCCGGTGCGGAATGCAGGCTCACTGAGCGATGCGACGAAGCAGTTGGTCGCGTCGCTGGTGCAGTCGAATCCGGGAATGAGTGCCATGGGAGCACCGCGCGACATCAAGGTGAATGGCATGGCCGCAAAATCCGTGGAGTTGCAGGGTGGGTCGCCGATTCAGGGTCAGCGGGAGCGCGATTGGCTGGTTACGATGGCGTCCGGCAATGGAAGCATTCTTTCGCTGGTTTTTGTGGCCCCGGAGCGCGATAACACACGGCTGCGGCCAACCTACGAACAGATGCTGCGGACCCTGCGCCTGCAGAGCGGGCAGAACTTACGATAATTCAAGCTGGTTTAGGAGATAAGTTTGGCCCGGCTGGCGCCTAGCCTTTTTTAAGTTCGACGAGAACCTGCCGCGAGACTTCCTTGAGGGTCTCAAAGACGCCTTCACCCCGGAAGGCAACGGCCTCAATCACCGGGGCATTTCCCTTGTTCAATTCTTCCTTAAGCTGGGCGGTGCTCAGGGCATTGGGCAGGTCCCGTTTGTTCAATTGCAGAACGTAGGGAACTTTGCTGGCGTCGTATCCGTGCTCGCGGAGATTGTCATGCAGATTTTCGAGTGCTTCGATATTGGCGTCCATGCGCTCTTCCTGGGAGTCGGCGACAAAGACAACCCCATCCACACCGCGCAGCAGGAGCTTGCGGCTGGCATCGTAAAAAACCTGGCCGGGGACGGTATAGAGATGAAAGCGGGTGCGAAAGCCCCGTACGGTTCCGAGGTCCAGCGGCAAAAAGTCGAAGAACAGCGTGCGATCGGTTTCCGTGGCCAGCGAGATCATCTTGCCCTTTTTCTGATCGCCGGTTTTTTCGAAAACCCACTGCAGGTTCGTGGTTTTGCCTCCGAGCCCGGGCCCGTAGTACACGATTTTGCAGTTGATTTCGCGTGCTGCGAAGTTAATGAAGCTCAAGCCCTTAGCCTCGATGCCGCCAAGCCCTGGGTGGCGGTGAACCTCTGTTGGATGTACCTCTCGCGCACTTCCGGACTGGTTGATTCCCAGCTTTGGAGCGTGGCTCTAAGAACGTTTCTTATACCACACGAAGGTCCCTGCCAGGGTCACGCGAAAGGTCTGCGACCATGGGCCTGCAACAGGGCGAGTTTCGCAACGGGAATCCGGCAGAATCAGGCCCCGTCACTTCTTCGGAGGCAGCGGATAATATCCATCTTTTGCGTAAACCTTCAGCTTTGGCCGGTGGACCACCACTTCCACCATGCGATAGGTGCTGGAGGGGATGGCCCGGGTGCTGTATCCGAGCGTGTACTGGTTCCGGGCCTCGCGGGTGATGCGGTTATAGGCTTCTTCCATCGCGGTCTGGGTAAGCTCGGCGTAGATTTGGCCACCGGTGGCCGACGCGTAGCGGGAGAGAAGATTAGCGGTTCCGCTCCCGGGAAGGTCAACTTTGGAAAGCTGCCGGAAGCCGGGAAGCGCCGCGCCGCCAACCCCGACGCCGTAAAGGCTGATCTGATTGGAGAGAAGGAGCTTTAAGACCTCGCCGAAACCAGCCTTCGACGCGTAGTCGCGGCCATCGCTGATCACGAACAGTATCTTCCGGCGCGTGGGGTCGCGCCGGGCAAGATCAATCGAGGCTTCGAGAATGGCATCGTTCAGAACATGAGCATCGGGACGGTACATCGGGCCCATGCCGGGAGCGACGTTGGGATCGACCGAGCGCCCGTTGATCGTGGGAGAGGTCTGGCCCAGCGGACCGCCAACTACAGGGACGCCGCCGTAACGGGCCGGCTCCTTTTTCAAACCGGCAATCTCTTTGCTCAGGACGCTGCCGGTGGCGGCGGTATAGTCCTGCATTTTGCGGACGGTGCCGCCATAGGAGTACAGGCTGACCTCGTCGAAGTCGCTGAATGCGCCGATGAGGGCGGAGAGGGTCTTTCGAACTTTGTCCCATTCCACCTGAGACATGCCCAGGTCAATGACTACCGAAGCCGAAAGCGGGAAGGGATCGCTGGTGAAGTAGCTGATGCTTTGTTCGGTCCCGTCTTCGTAGAGGGTGAAGTCCTTCCGCAGGAGTCCGGGAACCAGTTGGCCCTGTTCGTCCTTTACGGTGACGGGGA
>DASZRZ010000428.1:0-2240 GCA_035548935.1 Terriglobales bacterium | reverse complement strand
TCCGTCCGGCCTTCCATCGAACAACTCCACGTCTCCCACCGCCCCAGCCGCAAGCTCAATGGCGCCCTGCATGAAGAGACCAACTACAGCAGGCCCAGGAAATATGGCAAAAAAGATGTTGTCCACATTCGAAAGCTCGTGCATGAGCTTTCGGAAAAACAGATCCTCGATGAGACCGTAATCGTTGATCGTAGAGTGCGGGAAGCCGTACAGACAAAATTGCAAGAGGTTGACGGGAACCCCAAAAAGCTCGAGACCGAATACCCGGTGCTCAAAACGCGCAAGGGAGCCAGTGTTCCCATCCGCAAGGTGAGAATACGGGTCCCTGGCACAGTCGAGACTGTAGGCGAAGGCTCCCGTGAAAGATACATCTCCACGGGCAACAATCATCACATCGCGATCTTTTCCACGAAAGACAAGAAAGGGCGGCCCATCTGGGAAAGCCCCGGAGTCGTCAGCCGCCTCGACGCCATGCGCCGTAGGCGGAGGGGGGAACCCATCGTTGAAAACAAATTGCCGGGATCGGAAGACGCGGAATTTGTGTTCTCCCTCATGGGTGGCGACATGGTGGAGATGGACGATTTGACAAGCAAAACCCGCAATTTATTTGTAATTCGAACCATGAGTGAGTTCGCAGGCGGGAGAATTCAACTTTCGTTTGTCAGACATACTGACGCACGTCTGAAAGCAGAGATAATCAAAGCAGAAGACTGGCTAAGAATCGGCGTGGACGGACTTCGCGAACGCAACTGCCGCAAGGTTGTCGTCGATGTGCTTGGCCGTTTGCGGGAGGCGCGTGACTGAGCATGACTGAGCGCATCCTCGACATCTCCGAATCCGCCGCCTCGCTTCACGTCCGCTATTCGCAGCTTGTGATCGAGCCGCAGGAGGGCGGCGTCGAAACCACCACTCCGCTCTCCGAGCTTGCCGTGCTGGTCATCTCGCATCCGCGCGTGCTCATGACGCAGGCGGTCATATCGGAAATGGCCGGCAACGGAGGCAGCGTCGTCATCTGCGACCGCAACCACATGCCCGCGGCCATTATGCTGCCCCTGAAGGCGCACACCACGCAGACGGAACGCTTCGCCCGCCAGACCCAGGTCTCCGAGCCCCTGCGCAAGCGGCTCTGGAGGCAGATCGTACGGGCCAAAATACGGGCCCAGGGCCGCCTGCTTCAGGAGCTCCATGGCAACGATGGCGGCCTCGGAGCCATGTCCGCCCGCGTGCTCTCGGGCGACACCGGCAATCTGGAGGCGCAGGCCTCCCGCCGCTACTGGCCCCTGCTCTTTCGGGACTCCGGATTCCGCCGTGGGCGCGAGGGTCCCGACCAGAACAACCATCTCAATTACGGTTACGCCGTGCTGCGCGCCGTGGTGGCGCGGGGAATATGCGCGGCAGGGCTGCATCCTTCCCTGGGCTTGCAGCACCATAACCGCTATAACCCCTTCTGTCTCGCCGACGATCTCATGGAGCCCTTCCGCCCTCTGATCGACCGCGCCGTCTACCATTGGACCCGCGAAAACGATCCTGGCCAGCCACTGGACAAGGCGGCAAAATCCTGGATACTGCGGCCAATGCTGGATCGATATGAGTTCGAGGGCGAGTCCCGCACCCTGTTCGACTGGATGGCGCGCGCCTCCTCCAGCCTGGCTCAGGCCATCATGGGCGGGAACACCCAGTTGCGCCTGCCGGAGCTGTAACCGTGCTACGGCAGCCTCTTTCCGCCTTTCGACCCATGTGGCTAATGGCAATGTTCGACTTACCGGTGGAGGACAAAATAGACAGGCGGAACTATGCCCGCTTCCGCAAGGTTCTGCTGAAGGACGGCTTCATGATGCTGCAATACTCTGTCTATGCCCGTTACATCGCCAGCGAAGAGGCGGCGGACGCCCATCGCCGCATCGTGCGCCACGCGGTTCCGCCTCTGGGACAGGTTCGCATCATCGCTGTAACCGACCACCAGTTTGGAAAAATGGAAGTATTCTTTGGAAGAAGGCCGCAAAAACCCGAAGGCCCGCAGCCTCAGATGCTGCTTTTTTGAGTGCGCAAAAGGTTATGTCCCGCGCAAATCAGCGATTTACACGGGACATAGTGTACTTGAGCGGAAATCCTCGGCCAACCCTAGCTGAATAGGCTTCGTATATCCCAAGGTGCCAAGTGTACTTGAGCGGAAATCCTCGGCCAACCCTAGCCGAACCGGGTCGGCAAATGCTGCACTATTAAGTGTACTTGAGCGGAAA
>DASZRZ010000427.1:0-2154 GCA_035548935.1 Terriglobales bacterium | reverse complement strand
TCGCAAGCTCGACTCGGCGGTATGTCCGATGAGGTGGGCAAACGTCTCGTGATCGGGAGTTGGCTTAAGGCTGTACTTTCCGGCGGGCATTGCCTCTGCCGCGCCCATGACCCGCTTGGACATGTTGTCCACCATCTGCTTCGCGGCGGAAACGACGGGGTTGGCGTCCTGCGCCATGGCAACGCCACAAAGAACGAAGATTGCGAGCAACAACTTACTGGTAACTTTCATTTAAGCATCCTCCAACAGGAACATCCTGCAAAGCGGTTAAGCATACCGGAAGACCCTGCTGTTTGTCGTGAAGGCGCAGATTTTCAGCTCACCAGTTCGGGCGTTGCCTCGATCAAGCTGCGGGTGTAGGCGTGCCGCGGATGGCTCGTGATCTGCTCTGCATCGCCGATTTCGACCACCTTGCCGCGATACATCACCGCAATGCGGGTTGAGAGATAGCGCACCACGGGCATGGAGTGGGAGATAAACAGATAGGTCAGTCCGAACTCAGACTGCAAGCGCTTGAGCAGGTTTACGATCTGCGCCCCGACGCTGACATCCAACGCGGACACAGGCTCGTCGGCCACGATGAATCTGGGGCGAAGGGCCAGGGCGCGGGCAATGCCAATCCGCTGCCGTTGGCCGCCGCTGAACTCATGGGGATAGCGTCCGAGGGCCGATTCGTCGAGGCCGACAATCCGCAGCAATTCGCCGGGGCTGGGGAGTCCACTTTCCCCGCGGCCATGGATTACCTGCGGCTCGGCCAGAATGGTTTGTATATTCATGCGCGGGTCGAGCGATCCGAAGGGGTCCTGAAAGATAATCTGCATGTCGCGGCGGAGACGGCGAAGCTCCCTGCCGCCTGCCTTGAGGACATCGCGCCCATCGAACCAGACGCCTCCGGAGGTGGGTTCAATGAGCCGGAGGACCAGCCTTCCCAGAGTGCTCTTGCCGGAGCCCGACTCGCCCACCAGTCCCAGGGTTTCGCCTGCTTCAATCTTCAGGGAGACGTCATCCACGGCGCGAAGCTCACCTTTGGCGCGGACCCATCCCTGGCTGCCGGGATAGATTTTGACCAGGTTATGGGCTTCAATGAGGGACATAAGCGGAGAAGGTCCTACTCCGACATGTAGTCAGGACGCCAGCGGTAATTTTTGCCATCCCAGAATGTGGCCGAGGCCAGCGCGCTCGACTCCATGGCTCCGATCGCCCACGCTGTTTTCTTCTTCACCATAACCCGGGTGAGCGCCAGCTTTTCGAAGGGCAGATTGATGATGACGAACTTGGCCTTCACTTTGTCGGCTTTCCAGGAGTGAATGATGAGCACATGCCGACCACCGCCGGGATGAGCGGATTCAAAGGTGGCCGTGACCTTGGGATCACCCCAGCCAAAATAAGAGTTGTAGGGGTCCAGAACCTTGTATCCGAACTCCTGCTGGCCGCCCAGGGGGCTTCCGGTTGCGACGAGCACGGCATCTTCCTCGCCGTCACCATTCAGGTCGCCGAAGAGGGGCGGAAATTCTTTTACCAGTTTGAAGTCCGGACCGAACTGCTTCAACAGTCCCAGGATGCGGTTGGAGCAATCCGTACCCTGTTCGCAGCGGATCGAAAACTCGCCGGGTGCCGCCTGCGCCCACAGCGCGGCGGAACTCAGAATCGCCGCACACAAAGTCAGCCGCAAGAATTCGATCACCCGCATTCTCATGCTCCTACTCTAGCCGTTTTTGGCGGCTCGCAACGCCTTAGAATCGAGTCGGGCAATACCCGGGGGTCCACAATCAGGTTCCCCGCGTGAAGTGTTCCCATCCGCGCACGGGAAGGACCTGCCTGCGTCCATTGTGAATCAAGAACATGCGTCGTTTCGTGGTGGCGCGGATTATGCGCCCGATTTCCGTTACCGGCACGCCGGCAATGCTGCGGGGAATCCGGGCATGGGGCCGCGCCGTGAACAGCAACTGGTAATCCTCTCCCCCGTGCAAGGCCATCTCCAGGGAGACCGGCTGGCCTCCGAAGGTTCCCCTGGGAAGGGATTCCGAGACGATTTCCGCGCTCACGCGGCTGCTCTCGCAGATGTGGCTCAGGTCGGTGGAGAGGCCGTCGCTCACATCAATCATGGCGCTGGCGAGTCCGCGCTGGCGCAGAAAAATACCCACGGCGACCCTT
>DASZRZ010000426.1:0-3888 GCA_035548935.1 Terriglobales bacterium | reverse complement strand
GAGCATGGCGTTTCGACGGCAGCCAAAGCCTGACTCCGGCTGATGCCCTTGGGTTGAATATAAGCGGGCCCCAAACCCGTTCCACACCAGTTGAAACCAAACTGGTGTGGCCCTTCCTTATTGATTCCGGTCTCGAATAATGGGCTGCGGGGGCAACCAGCGCCTCCGCTGAGGGTTCCAACACTCTGGCTACACCGGCACAGAAGAGGACCCCATATGAGACCCGGAATCACAGGACGAAGAAACTACTGGCGTGGCTTTGCGGCGGGGGCCGCGGCCGGAAGCGGTGCGGCTCTTGCCGCCATGGCCGCCAAACAAATGCTCGACAGCGCCGCTCGTAGCAGGATCATACGAATCGAGAAGAGCATCCAGATCGGGCGTCCCCTGGAAGAGGTTTTTAACGCCTGGGCATCACTGGATTGGCTCACCCGTGACACAAATCTCATACAGGAAATCCGTGTTACCGGAAATCGCTCCTACTGGACAATGCAACTGAATGGAAAGCAGGTGGAATGGGACGCTGAGATCGAGCAGTTCATCCCCAATCAGGCTATTGGGTGGAAATCGGTCAATGGCCCCCGGCATAGTGGGCGCGTCACGTTCGGCCCCCTCGGCAATGACACGCTATTACAAACCACGATGAACTACTCGCAACCTGGCATTCTGTTGTGGCCCTTCGCACGCCAACGAAAGTGGCCGCTGGAACATTGCGTGGACCGCGCTCTGCGCGACTTCAAGGCCTCGATGGAATTTGAAAAACACCACGAACATAAGGCCCCATCGGGAGGAGACATGGGCCGCCAGCGCGCTACCGGAACCTATGGAGAGGGACCCGAATATACCGATCCCCGCTTCGGCGGACCCACCAATTCAGTGGACTAAACACCCGGGGCAGGAGCGGACACTTGCTGGATGGGGTAGCGGCCGTGATTAATCTTTTTCGCGATTTTTCGGGGCATTGGAATGTTGCGGCTTGCCGGACGCTGGGTCTTGCTTAGCGTTTCCATTGTCGCCGCCAGCATCTGCTCCCGCATCGTTTCCCACGTCGACCGGAAGGGACATGAACTCAACCTGACGAGAGCGGGAAGATTCCTTCCCGTCCGCTCCGGTGGTAATCTCGCGAAGCTCTCCCGCGAGCAGGTAGTAGCCCTCAGTCTCCTGCGCTTTGGCATTCCCACGCTTAAAGGCTCCGCTGAATTCGTAGCGGACGCCGTGAACCTCGCGGGTGGTGAACTTCAGCTTTTTATCCTGCACGGAAGCTTTCTGGAACAGGTGATCGAGAAAGACTCCGCGATCGCTTTCCCTGCTTCCATAGCGCGAAACCACTCCGGTGACCGCTGCCCCGTCGATGTTCACCTGCAAGAACTCGCCCTCGCTCAGAAAGCTGTAGGTGCCTGAATAATCGGGACCTGCGGGAGGATCCTCGGCAGCCGGGCTCTGGGCCGAGCACCAGACGGGCATCAATGCCAGCAATAACACTACAGTCCTGATCACAGATCGTCTCCTGCCGGTTCCAACTCAAACCTCATCAGTTTAACTCCGCGGCTTGCCCGGGAACATTCGCCTCCTTGCGCGCTGAGGCAGGGCCTGGCCCCCAAGACGAAAGGGATCACCAAGACGAAAAGGACCCCGAAATGGAGGCTTCCGCCGGGTTCTATTGCGCAAACTTTTTCTTCCCGTTGGAGGGCTTTTGGCAACGTCTTCTTTTTCAGCTGTTTGTAGTCCATGTCTTTGGCAACCTGCCTGCAACTGTGTAACCGAGTCCCCCAAGGGAGCTAACGTGCATACTTTATGGAACCGGGAGTTGCAGCAGATCAAGCGGCACGGGTTACTGTGGACCCTCTTGCTGGCGTGTGTGGGAATCGCCTACGTTGTGGCGCAGCAGGGTGAAACCGTTGACCGTCAATTGCAACTGATCCGCATCCTGGACTCGGACAGCCGCGAGCTGCACGCTTCGCACATCAGCGAACTGCTCAACCGCCATAAATCGCAGAAGCAGGAGGAAAAGGCGGTCCCGGAGAAACAGAAGACCTGGATCATGCCCAATGAACCCGCTCCGGAAAGCATTCCCATGGCTCACGGTCCCAGGCTGGTGAGGGCCATCTAAGAGATCCTGGCTGGAGCGGAGTTCCTTCGACGGAACTCCCCGATACAGTTGCGCTATTCTGCTGCGCTATTTCCGGTGCGCTATTTCAGGCCCCTGTGCCGCTTCCCAGCGCTTGGCATATTTCCAGGAGACATAGCCTGCGTGGTAGAGGTGCAGCAGCAGTCCCTCGGCACCGTCCAGAAATCCAAGCCGGAAAACATAGTTGTAGAGAAACGTTGCCATGGGGCGAAGCACAACATTCGCAACGCTGAATCCGTGGCTGCGACCGGCCGCAGCCATCCCCGCTCCCAGCGACGAATAGCGGTTCATGTGCTCAATGTAGTCCGTGAGCGTGGGATAGGCGTGATGAATCAAAGCCCCGCGCAACGCTCCCACCGTGCCCTCAACCTCGATGGTCTCATGGACTGGCCGCAGCCCGGCGCGGCCTGCTCCCTGTCGAAACAGGCGCAGCTTGCGGTCGGGCCAGAAGCCTCCGTGTCTGATCCATTTACCCAGAAAAAGATTCTTCCTGGCGACGGTGTATCCGGCGTGGGATTCCGTAACTCCGTGGGACTCCTTAGCTCCATTGGTCCCGCTCACGACTGCGCGGATGCTCTCCGCAAGTTCGGGAGTGACCTCTTCGTCGGCATCCAGGCTTAAGATCCAGGCGCCGGATGCCCTGGCGATGGCAGAGTTTTTTTGCGCGGCAAATCCCTTCCACTCTTCCACGAATACCGATGCGCCGCAGGCGCGGGCGATCTCGACGGTACGATCGGATGAGCCGGAATCCACCACCACGATCTCACCGCCGAGGACGCGCACCATCGGCAACACGCTGGCAAGCGTGCGCCCGATGTTGGACTCCTCGTTATAAGTGATTACGACTACCGAAAGCTTCACGCGCCGAATTTAAACACACCACTCCCTCCCAATACAGTAGGGGAGAGGGTTCCCGCGAAACGAAACGTGGCCGCAGAAAAAGCCCGGCGGATCGCCGCCGGGCAGGATGGAACAGCTTCTTTCATTACGACCGCGGCGCTTACGGCTGAGGCATAAGCCGCGGCTGATTCGGTTGTTGAGGCTGCATGGGTTGAATTCCCGCGGGCTCGATGGGAATATCCGATGCTGGACGCGCACTTACAAAAGGAGCCTTCGGCATGGTCTCCACCCGGCCCTTTTCGGCGTCGGAGATTACGATTCCCAGGGTATTGAGCGTTGCACCCGTGACCCTGTCGAGCTCAACCCGCGACTTCTCATAGGCGGTGGTTGACGCCACCAGGTTCGATTCCGCCACGGAGAGGTCGCGCTGCGCTTGCAACACGTTGTAGTTGGTGGACGCGCCCAGGGCGTACTTCTTTTGTTCCGCGCTGAGGGTTTCATTCGCCAGGCGAACTCCAGCCTGCGCGGCATCCACGCGGGCGCGGTTCTGCTGCACCGCAAATTGGCCGTTACGAACTTCGATGCGAATCTGATTCTGCAACTGCTGCAATCTCATTTCCGCCTGCCGGTATTCCAGCGAGGAGCGCACCTGATCGGCCTGCGCGGCGCGGTTCCTTATCGGAATATTGAGCTGAAATCCCACGGCGTAATCCGGATAATCGCCTCCAAAAACCGTACTCAAAGCGTTGGTGTACCCCGTGATGGGAACCGATCCAGCCGGGGAGCAGGCCACTGTATTGGTAGTGCTGCAGATGTTGGCCGGGTTCTGTTGCCCCGCCAGCGCTGTCGTGCCATACCAGGCCAGGAAGTCCACGGAAGGCAGCAGCGCATTGCGCGTGGCTTTCTTATTGATGTCGCGATTC
>DASZRZ010000425.1:0-6145 GCA_035548935.1 Terriglobales bacterium | reverse complement strand
CTGCTGAATCTTTGCCAGCATGGAGTTGAACGATTGAATCAGAAGGTCCACTTCGTCGTGATCGCCGGTGCTTTGGGCTCGCACCGAGAAGTCCTGAATACGCTCGATCTCCTGCGCCGTGTTTGCCAGTTTGATGATGGGTTCGGCAAGCGCCCGCTTTAATGTCCCCGATACGAGAGTTCCGGCCCCAAGCGATATAAGCAACACAATGAGGGCAATCGCAATGTATTGCCGCAGCCGGGTACTGATTGCCGCGAGGTCCGAGCGTATGTAAACGAAGAACACGACCTTCCCCTGAAACGTGATGGGATGCACCAGTGTGATTTCATCGCGGTTGAAGACGTGTGTTTCCCGGTTCGATTCGGGGGTTGGAAGACTTATGACCCGTGAGCTGCCTGGCCGGATGTATTCCGCAAAGTCTCTGCCATCCACCGTCAGGATTCCCGCCGAGAGAATGTTCGGCAGCTTGGCCAGCGCGGAGAGTGACTTTTCGGCGGACTCGGGATCGTTGAAGGTGACAGCCCCAATGCTGTTGGTTCCAACAATCTCGGCCTGGGCGGCCAGTCCGCGAACCAGGGCTTCGCGAAAGGTATAAAGGTCATAGGCAAGGAATCCCGCACAGGCGAACAACAGCGCCGCCCCACTGACCAGAAGATTCATCCAGGTCAGCTTGGTGATGATCGATCTGTCCCTAAGACCCAGCATTTTCTCAGCGCGAATTCTGCGGAGCTCCTTTCACCCGGGTGGCCACCTTCAGCAACTCGGAGCTGAGATGGAGTCCGGATCCTTGTGCCGCCGTGAGATTCACCTCGAAGCGGATTCTGGAGTTGTCGTTCACGAACTGGATCATGCCGCCGCTCTGGGAAAAGTTTTCGATATCGCTGACCGTGAGCACGCCCATGGGAAGCGAGGCCAAATCGCGCGCCAGGAACCTGGATTCAGAGGAGGCCACGAACACAATGCGGCACCCGGAAGCATCCTGCGCACTGGAGATACGCTTTGCCGCGACCGGCTTGCCATTCAACGTTGTGTTCGAGATTGTGTGCTCCAGGGCCGGACCAAAAGGATCGTCGCCCAGAATGCACAGCAGAAAGGCGTCGGAGTTTTCCGCCGGCCAGCTTACAAATTTTCCGAAACTGTAGAGATACGCGGCTTTAACCTGATATTCGCCCGGCGATTGGCCTTGCAGAGACAACAGCCCGCACACAAGGGTGGCCCAGATAAGAATGATCTGGCGGATTCCCCGGGGCTGGCTTACGTGGCGCATTCTTTTTGGGTTACCTGCTGCTCCAGGTGATCCTGCCATAAACGCCCCGCTTAATTGAAACAAGGCCGCGCGGATCGCCAAGGAACTCGGGATGGTTAGGCTGGAGAAGATTCTGGCCTACCACGGTAAAGCGAAGATTTTCGGTTGCGCGCCAGGATAGTACTGTATCGCCCGTGGCATAGGCAGGAACCTTTTGCGCCGGAAGGTCGCTGATATAGCGAACCTGAAAATCGAAGGTAAGGCGCTTGGGCAGGTCCAGCGAGGATTGCAGCATCACCTGATGCTGAGGGCTCGCCCCCTGCACTCCCGGCGCGCTGCCTATATCCATGGAGTTGGGCCCTTTTTTGATATGCATCACCAGGAATGAATAGGAAGATCGCAGCCGCCAGAAACTGGTGACACGCAACTCAGGCGCAATCTCCCCGCCCGTATTGGTTCCCACCAGGCCATTGCCAAACTGGGCGGGAAGTAGCAAATGGGTGGGCGAAGGATTCGTCTCGAGAAAGGGTGCCCCGGTAATTTCCTGGCTAAAGAGATTGTCGTACTGGTTGTAGAATCCGGCGATATCGACGTAGAGATTTGACGTCAACAGCCTGCGATATCCCAGTTCGTATCCTTTCAAAACTTCAGAAGTAAAGTTCCGGTTGGCATTGAAGCGGGCAAAGAAGGGAATTCCTCCGGGCGCTGTCCCTATGAATCCGGAGAGAAAGAAATCGCGCTCCACATCGGCGGGAGTTCGCACGGCGCGGGTGAAGGCGGCCCACAGGGTTTGTGTGCTGGTTGGCGTATAGAGAAGCCTCACACTCGGCTCAAATTCCATGCCAGTGTAGTTGGTCTTGAGGAATTTACTTCCGGCGGTGAGGGAGAGCTTTCGCGGAATGAGTTCGATCTGATCCTGCAGGAATGCCGTATAGAGCCGGTCGGTTCTCTGGGGTGGATCAAAGGTAAGGCCAGAGACCACTTGCAGATTATCGCCGTGGCTCATCCGCAGGCCCAGCCCCCACGAGATCTGGTGTCGTTTAGCCAGGGGAATGTGTTCGATAAAGTCTATGTCGAAGGTGTTGCGAATGTCGCCGAAATTGGGCTCGCGGCGGTTGGTTCGATCGTAATAAGCCTGAATCTGAAGGTCCTTGCCGCCGCTCAGGGTTTTCTTCCAACTGCCCATGATGTTGCCGCCGGAAAGACGGGCATAGCCTTCGATAATGCGTGAAGCCGGAGGATTGTAGGTGGTCGCCTCTACGCTCTGACCAGCAGCGATGTTGTAAATGTCCCCCTGCAAGGTGTAGGAATTCTTTTCGTTTTTCTCCCAGTCCATGCGAAAGCCGGCCTGGCCGCCGCGCCAGTCGTCGAAATCACGGTTGTCGGAGTGAAATTGTGGGCCGCGACTGTAGCCTTTGCCGTAGATGCGGTAATTGAGGTTGTCGCCCCGGTGGCCTCCATAGCGCATGTTGGCGAATCCTTGTTCCACACTCCCACCGCCCATGGAAACCATTACTCCCTGTGTGTCCTTGGTATGTTTCGTGATGATATTGATGACGCCATTCACCGCATTGGGCCCCCAGATCGTGCCCCCCGGACCGCGAATTACCTCGATGCGGTCAATGGTGCTGAGGAGCGTATCCTGCACCTCCCAATAGGTGCCGGCCAGGAGAGTGGAGTAAACGCTGCGGCCATCGATTAGAACCAGAACCGAGCGTGACAAACGGCTGCCAAACCCGCGAATGCCAATCGACCACTTGCTGCCGTCGATCCGCGCCACCTCAACTCCCGGCGCAAGGCGGAGCGCATCCGGAATGGTGGTTGCGCCCGAACGTTGGATATCGTCCTGGGTAATGACGAAAATTGCCGCTGGAGTATTCCAGACCTGCTCCGGACGCTTGGAGGCCGTGGTGACCTCAACGGTACCGAGCTGCTCCAGGCTCATTTGCGTGAGGGGCATGGGCCCACCCGCCTGAGCAAGAGTGGGGAGATCGTGGCCTGGAGTCCCCGGTGCAACCTGGCAAATAGCTCCTGGAATCAAAAAAAGAGACAGTATCCCCACAGCTGGAGCGAGGTTGATTCTGCAGCCCGATCTCATAGCTTCATCAAAACCTGATTAGAATAGGATTAGAAAGAAATCAGCCTGCCTGTGGCACAACCGCAAATTCGATGCTGATTCCCTCATTGGAGTTGCCTGCACCCGTGTTTTCGGGGTAATGGTTTCTTCTGTACCATTTCCTTGCATCCATGGTGGATTGTAACTCCATTAAAATAATTGACTTGCAAGGTTTTTCGGGAGAAGTTCCCTCTCAGTTAGCCCGTCTTCGAGAGAGGACGTTTTTCGTAGCTAGAGGGAGCGGGTGGTTGTGTGTAAAATTCTTTGAGTTTGGTGGAATGGCCTGGCGCGGGCTGGCATGGAGAATCCTGCTTTGAAACCGAATAAAGGGCAAGCGGTTCCCCCGCCGGGAGGGCTGGCTGAGGTCCCCCGCGAGGCGCAACTTTCTCCAGACCCTGGGGTTAGCTCTACAGTGAGCACTCTGGCTATTAATGGGGTACTTCCTACTGGCGGGCAAGCCAATGCGGCGGCCAATGCTGCATTGCAGAACGCGGGTTCCTCTTACGAAGGCCTGACCGACGCTGAGATCATGCTGCGGGCCAAGGTGGGAGATGAAGCCGCCTACGAATACCTGGTGCTGAAGTTCCGCAGACCGATCCTGGGATTCATGTACCGGATGGCGCGCAACGCGGCCGTCGCCGAGGAACTTACGCAGGAGGTGTTTTTGCGGGTTTACCGTTCGCGGCAAACCTACAACGCCGACGCCAAGTTCAGCACGTGGCTGTATCGCATCGCCAGCAACCTCGGGGTGAACCATGCCCGGGATACGAAGCACGAGCGAAGCGAAGTGAACATCAGCCTCGACGAGCCCGATTCCGATACCGGCATGACGCTGGATGTTCCCGACCGCGGACTCAGCGCCGAGCAGGGCTTGCTGCGGCGCGAACGTCTGCAGGCGATCCGCAACCGGGTCATGGCTCTTCCGGAGCGTCAGCGTGTGGCCGTGCTCATGCACAAGTATCAGGGGATGGATTACCGGCAGATCGCGGAAGTGCTCAAGCTGAGTGAGTCGGCGACCAAGTCGCTGTTGTTCCGGGCCTATGAAACTCTGCGGGAAAGTTTGAAGGAATTTGTTTAACGGCGTGGGCCGCGCGGAAATGAGTTTGCGGAAGAGGATTTATGAACTGCAAAGAGATTCAAAGCAATCTGATGGAACTGGCGGCGGGTGAAAAGGTGAGCGCGCTCGTCTCGCAGCATGTGCAGGCCTGTAATGTCTGCGCAGTGGAGCTGAATGAGTTGCGCAGTACCCTGTCGCTGCTTGACGAGTGGCAGGCGCCGGCCGATGTTTCACCCTACTTCATGACGCGGCTGCGGGCCTGCTTGCGTGAAGAGAGCGCCGCGCCCGCCCGGGCATCGTTTGCCGAAGCCATATTTTCCGGAAGTCTTTTCTCCTGGATGAGAAAGCCTGTGCTGGCCGGCTCCATGGCTCTGGTGCTGGCAGTGGTGGGGGGAGTTGGCATGCTGCGCATGAATAGCGGCCAGAACAAGCCGGAGAATCCCCTGCATGCCGGTACGGCGGTGAGCGACCTGCAAAACCTCGACGGAAACAATGATCTTTTCGCCAATTTCGAATTGCTCGACGAGGTTGATACTCACAATTAGAGATTGATACTGATAAGAGATTGATGCTTATAGAAGACACTCACAATTCGTGATAGGCACAATTAAAAGATTGGGTGTCCGCTTTTTGAGGTTGTGGTTTTAGCATGCTCTGGGTGAAGACAAACACGGGTGCGATTCTGATGCTGCTTTTCCTGGCCGCCGGTACTGCCGCGGCGCAGGGCCGCGGAGCCGGGCCACCTCCCGGTGCGGGGCAGCAGGACGACGCACATGGCCCGGGGCGGCGTGGACGGCATGTCCACGGGCCGGGTCCGCACGCTGGCGACTGGCTTCGGCACCACCAGGGCTTGAGCCTTGAGGATCAGGAGCGCGCCCTTCAGCAGGATCCCGGGTTTCGCAGCCTCGACCCCGAGCGGCAGGACCGGCTGCGCCAGCGGCTGGAGCGCTTCAATTCCCTGGCTCCGCAGCAGCAGGAGCGCATCCTGCAACGGATGGAGAATTTCGAGCACCTGACTCCCGAACAGCAGGAGCGCGCCCGCAGGTCTTTTCTGGACTTCCGGCAGCTGCCTCCGGATCGCAAGCGAGTCATGACCGATGCGCTCCACGAACTACGAGCGGCTTCCCCCGAGCAGCGCCAGCAGCTTCTGGACTCCCCGTCGTATCGCGAACGGTTCTCCCCCAGAGAGCGGGAGATTCTGGGCAGTTTCGGCGAAATGAACCTAGCCCCGGGCCGCGGGCGCGAACGGGAATCGCATCCGGAGCAGTAAGACGGCCCCCTCCCTTTGGTGTCTGATCTGCAACTTTCTGCCCGCCATGGGTTTTTATCCAGAGTAAGCTTTCTACACAGAGCAAGCTGACCGCTCCCCACGTACTTTGCCGAGGTACAACATGCGCAACCGTAAGACACTGCTTTTGATTGTTGCGGCCACCTTCTCCACGCTGCTGGTTGCGGTGGATCGCAGCATGGATCGCAAGGACGCTGGTTCGCGCAAGCGGGCGCTGCATGCCTTGAACCGTCTTACTTTCGGCCCCCGTCCCGGCGATGTGGATCGTGTGGTCAGCATGGGAGTGGATCGCTGGATTGATCAGCAGCTTCACCCCGAGCGTATCTCCGATTCGCAACTCGAGGCCCGTCTCTCCCAATTTAAAACGCTCAAAATGACTCCGCGCGAAATGGTGGAGAACTATCCGCCGCAGCCGGTCATCCGCGCGGTGGCCGAGGG
>DASZRZ010000424.1:0-3871 GCA_035548935.1 Terriglobales bacterium | reverse complement strand
CGGGAAAGAGCGCACCTGTTGCTCACGGAGATGGAATCCAAGCAAATCCTGAGCTCTTATGGAATCGCCTCCGCAGAATGCCGCCACGCTGCCAATGCGGAAGCGGCTGTTGTGGTGGCGCAGGAAATCGGCTTTCCGGTGGTGCTCAAACTTCACTCGGCTACGGTAACGCACAAGAGCCGGGCGGGCGGCGTGCGCATCAACCTGGTGGATGCCAAAGCGGTTCGTGAGGCGTTCGAAGCCATCCGCGATGTCATAACCCGCAATACGGGACAGAAGTCCTTTGAGGGCGTGACCGTGCAGCCCGTCGTGCAGAGTGGGGGAATTGAGATCATCCTCGGCAGCAGTCTGGATGCGCAGTTCGGACCGGTTCTGATGGCCGGTACAGGCGGGACGATGGCTGAAGCGATCAGCGACTACTCGATTGGCCTGCCCCCGCTCAACACCACGCTGGCCCGCCGCATGGTGGAATCGACCCGCATATTTCGAGTTGTCAAGGCGGCCTATGGCGAAGAAGGCTGCCAGTTGCTCGAAGGTGCTTTAGTGAAGCTGAGCCGGTTGGTGATCGACAACCCCTGCATCCGTGAGGTTGATATCAATCCTCTGGTAATGTCTCCCCGGCAGATTACGGCACTGGATGCAAGAATCGTCCTGTACGACGCCAAAATACCGGAAGACCGGTTGCCCCGGCCCGCCATCCGGCCCTATCCCGCGCAGTACACCACCAACTTCACTCTGAGGAATGGAACAGCCACCACCGTGCGGCCTATCATGCCGCACGATGAGCCGCTCATGGTTCAGTTCCATGGAACCTTGTCGGACCATAGCGTGTATATGCGCTACTTCCAGGTTTCCAGCCTGCGCCAGCGAGTCGCCCATGAGCGGCTGGCGCGGCAATGCTTTATCGACTATGACCGCGAAATGGCGCTGGTGGCCGTGACCTTTGGGCCCGAGGGACGGAAGATCGTGGGAGTGGGAAGGTTGATCAAGCTTCATGGCCGGAACCAGGCGGAAGTAGCCCTGCTTATTTCCGATAAGTACCAGCGTCAGGGCCTGGGCACGCAGTTCCTGAAGATGCTTACGCAAGTGGGGCGGGACGAAAATCTGGAATGCATTACGGCTTACATGCAGCCGGTCAATCTGTCGATGCAAGCCCTGGTCACCAAAAATGGATTCGTATTCGAAAAACATCCTGATCAGGACACCATCATCGCAAAGCTCGATCTCGGTATTCCTGGGCGATCGCTTAGGAGGTGACAGCCCGTGATTGCTATCACAGCCATGCGGCGCTGGTGCCGCTACATTGCAGGAATGTATTTCCGGGGCCAGAGCGACGCGACGGACATGGTGCAGGTAAGAGATACCGATCTGGCCCTGGGCATGCCCGATCCTGTGGTGAAGGCGCTGTCGCTCGCGGCCGTTCCCAGGGAGATCATGGCAGGCGACGTTTTGTTCGGAGAGGGCGAAGCGCCCGAGGGCTTCTATCTTCTACTCTCCGGCCAGGTGGGCTACGCGGTTTCCTGTCATAACGGCGGGCCGATGGCCGTGGGCTGGGTGGATAAGGGCCATGCCATTGGACTGAGCGCGGTGGTGGCAGGGGAACCGCATGCTATGACCGCCATAGCCCGCAGCAGGGGGAGCGCGCTTTTTTTCTCAGCCCGCGAGTTGGGAAAATTGCTGGAACATTACCCCAGTCTGTGGCTGAAGGTTGCCCTGCTGCTGAGCGCAGGGATGCAGCAGGCCTATTCGCAACAGATTGCATTGCATACCTCGCGGACCTCCATCAACCTCTGTTAGATCCCTCCTCCGCACTTGTGATTCCCGTCACTGTCAAACCCCTCAGGCGAAACGATACTGGCATCGCCGTTATTTGCACCAGGAGCTCAAGACCAGCTCCTGATTATGGAGATCAATCATGAAAACGCAGCCAGCTTCCGTCCCACAGCACAAAGAAACCCCCCGCTCGCGGGTGATTGAGGAACTTGCGGGCACCCGCCACCTCCTTAAGCTTCTTCGCGAAAAAGTGGGCATGCATCCAGAGCTGGAAGAGGCGATTGAGAAGGTGGAAGTGGCGCTGAACCGGCTCACCCTGAATACCGGAGGAATGCTGTAGCCATCCTCCAGGCAGCTCCGGTGTCAGCTGATCTCATTCGAGAAGGAACAATGCTTTCACAAACGGAACGGCAGAAGAGCGCGCTTCACATACGAAGTATTCTGGTCCCCACCGATCTGGGTCCGTCGTCGGAGCTGGCCGTGCAGCTGGCGCAGACGTTTGCTTTGTGGTTTTCCGCGGAGCTGCACATTTTATACGTGGTGGCATCGGAGGCCTATCCGCTGGCGCCCCCTCCGGGAGTTGCTACTGTCCACGACATTGGCATGGCGCGAGCCAGGAGCCATTTTGAGCAGATCAAGACTTCGAGCCGCAACCTGGGCATTGCGCATGACGTTGCGATTCGCGAAGGCGAAATCTGGAACGAGGTTAAAAAGAGCATCTCTGAAAATCATGTCGATCTGATCGTGCTGGGAACTCACGGAGCCAGCGGATTCGAAAAGCTGGCGCTGGGATCGGTAGCCGAGGAGATTTTCCGTAAAGCGTCATGCATGGTCATGACGGTCGGTCCACGGGTTAGTTCGCGCATGGTCAACAGTGACAGATTCCGCGAAGTTCTTTTTGCCACGGATTTCAGCCCTCAATCCCAGGCGGCGCTACCGGTGGCCGTATTGCTGGCCGCGGAAACGAAGTCTCATCTCACCCTGCTGCATGTTGTGGATGCTTCCAAGGCGTCCGATGACATGGGCGAAGAGGCTCTGACGGGGCCTTTGACGAAGCAATTGCTGCGGATGATGCCCGTGGATGCCGCCCCTCCCGGCGTTCTTGTTGAATCCGGCGATTCAGCGGATGTCACCACCAGGATTGCCGCCGAGATGGACTGTGGCCTGATCGTACTCGGAGTGCACCGTGCGGAAAGTCTGGCCGGCCACATGCCTTGGTCGGTTGCGTCGCGCATCGTGAGGAATGCAGTCTGTCCGGTGCTTACGGTCCGCTCCCGTCCCGAGGGCAGCCCCTTGAAGGAGAAGATTAACGGGCTGGTTCCCTGGTATTTTATTGGCGAAATTCTCCCCGAGCCGGAGGATGTTTGATTGGCGTCAAGGACAGGTGATTGCGAGTTGAGTTTCCTCCGCCTGACGGCTACGAGATATAGTCCGAGCGCTCAATGCCGAGTTTCTTCAACTTGGAGTTGAGGGTGGTCCGTTTCAACCCCAGCCTGACTGCCGCTCCATTTGGCCCGGAGATCATCCCCTTGGATTCGCGCAGAGTGCGTAGAATATGCTCCCGCTCGGCAGTCTCCAGGGTTGCAGTTGTGGCTGGCTCCGGCTCTTCCGGCATTTGAAGTTCAGCCAGTGGAGCCCGTAAAACCGAGCCTGGGCTGAGGATGACAGCCCTCTCCACGAAATTTTCCAGCTCCCGGACATTGCCGGGCCACTTCCATGTGGCGAATGCCTGCATGGTCTCGGGAGGAATGGTCTCGATCAGCCTGTTCATGCGTCTTGCATGTTTCTCCACGAAATAACTTACCAGCAGGGGAATGTCTTCCCGGCGATCTCGAAGCGAGGGAACGGCGATGGGAAATACCTTGAGGCGGTAATACAGGTCGCTGCGGAACTGGCCTTCCGCGACCATTTTATCGAGATTCCGGTGGGTGGCTGCGATCAGCCTTACGTCCACGGAGATGGTTCGCGTACTGCCCAGGCGCTCGAATTCTTTTTCCTGCAACGCTCGCAGTATCTTTGGCTGAAGCTCCAGCGGCAGGTCTCCGATTTCGTCGAGGAACAAGGTTCCCTGGTGGGCGAGTTCGACCCGCCCGATCTT
>DASZRZ010000423.1:0-4724 GCA_035548935.1 Terriglobales bacterium | reverse complement strand
GGGCGGCGGATCGGCAAACACGAGCATCTTGAGCTGATCGAGCGCAAGACCGCCTGCCTGTTTTCCGTGTGTACCCGCCTGGGCGGCATCATTGCGGGGGCGACTCCTGAGCAGGAGGAGAAGCTTGCCGCCTATGGCCGCAATCTCGGCATGGCGTTCCAGTTGGTGGACGATCTACTTGACCTTACGGCTTCGGAAGAGAAGCTGGGGAAGCCCGTCGGCAGCGACTTGCGTGAGGGCAAGGTAACCCTGTCGGTGATCCACGCGCTGGAGCGCTGTACGCCTCAGGAGGCCCGGAAGATCGATACAGTGCTGGAAGAACGGGCCTTCCGCAGCGTGACCCACCAGGAGATCACCATGCTCCTGGAGCGGTATGGCTCCGTGAAGGCTGCCATGGATCAGGCGGTCCAGTTTGCCGGCCAGGCGCGCGATTCCATATGCAGCTTTCCTGACTCGGATGTGAAGCGTGCGCTGCTCTGGGCTCCGGAATTTGTTGTAGAGCGCGATAAGTAGCCTGCTGCAGCACCCTTCGAACCCCATCAGACATTCTTCCCAATAAAAAAGGAATCCGCCTTGCGGCGGATTCCGTGTGGTTCCCTTATTGCCAGGCTCCTTGAAAGAAGCCGCTGAAATGAGCCGCTGCTACTGCGGCTTAACGGCGGCTGTAGCCGGGGCCTGTACGTCCACATTCCCCGTGGTGAAGCGGGCGATGTGGGGATACAGGGGTGTGACCTCAAACGGCATCTTCTCCTTGGGAGAGACCAGGGGGACGATGGGTTTTTTGACCAATTCGACCTTGTCAGACCAGGGATCGAGCTTGATGCGTGCTCCCACAGGCAGGGCAGAAATCTGGTCCACGCTGCGGGGCAGAAGCTCGGGACCTGCCGGCATCAACTCGCGCAGCCGCATGCCGTCCTTTTCCATGAAGCTGTTTCCCAGGTGGGCGTGCAGGAGTTTGGGAAGCGCCTGTCTGCGGTCGTCCACGGCCTTCAGGAACAGGCCAACCTGCTTCAGTTTTTCGGGGGTTCCATAAGGCGAGGCCTTCAACAACTCCAGAGCCTTGGTGTCCGCCTCATTTTCCTCCCGCGCATTGTGACCAAATCCCAGGTTCATGAAGCTGTCTTCATCGGGGAAGATCATGCGATCGCTGAACGCGTACTTGGTATCGAGCGGGTGGCCCAGGATGACGTGAGCCAGCTCATGAGCGAGGACCGCGGCAAGCGAGGCCTCGTCCGGAAGCACATCCAGCATTCCGCGGCTGAGAACGATGGTGCGCCCAACCGTAAAGGATTCCAGGGGCGCGGTAAGCATAACCCGTGCCCGCACTTCGGGGTTCAAGTCCAGTTTGTTGGTGATCTCCAGATTGCTGATCACGGTTTGAAGAACTTTATCGACCTCGCCCTCGGGGGCCAGGAGTCCGGCTTTTACGAGGCGGTCAATGACGTTGTCTTCGGCCAGGTGCTCCCAGGCGCGCTGGCTTTCCACCGGCGTGAGGTCCCGGGCGGCTTCACTCTGGTCGCGTACAGCTTCGTCCGGATCGACCGTAATCGAGGAGAACTCTTCGCGGCGGCCCGCGGACTTCAACTGGTATCCCCACAAACGGGTCTGGGACTTGAAGCGCACATGACGCACCGTGGCATAGGCCAGGTCAGTTTCCTCGCTGTAGACATAAGCGGGGAGCCATACTCCGGGCTGCAGGTTCAGTCTCCAGCTATCGAAGTGCAGGTAGACCTTGCCGCGCGGAGCAGGGGCATAGCTGCCGTTGAAGCGAACGATGTTGTAGTCCTGATCTTCCACCCAGATGCGGCCAATGAATCTTCCGTTGCCGCTCTTCGCCTTGGGAGCCACATCGACCACCAGACAACGCACATCGCCCAGGAACTCGCGGCGGACGAACTTGAAATCGTAGTGAGACGGATCCAGACCCTCGGAATCCACGATCATCATCTGCATGAACCCGCGCGGCAGGAAGTTCAACTTATAAATGCCGGTAAGCTTCCGCAGAAGTTTCTTTCCCATGCTGGGCTGGGGCATATAGGAAGGACCGCTGGGTGTGCCGTCGCTGAAGTCGAGGCGTCCCAGAAAGTAGTCGTCGCTCGTCGGCACCGCGCCCAGGTCGGCGTCGGGCTTCAATCTCTGAATATAGGTTTCCGTCACGGGTGAGTGCTGGCGGAGGAACAGCATGTTTGCCTTTTCGCGGGCGCCAATGCGCTCAATAACGGACGAGAAAGCGGCTGGCGACTCCTGTGCGAAAACGCAGAGGGAGGACAGCGCGACCAGTGGCAATATCAATAAACCTTTTCTACGCATTACAAGTTCCCTTCTCACGACGATCAAGCCAGCTGAAATACGATATGCAGTGTTGCTTTGGAATCCACTGCCTTGCCTTCGCGCAAGGCCGGTTTGAAGCGCACGCGCTCCGCAGCGCGTACTGCCGCCTCATCCAGTCCATGTCCAAGCCCGCGAACCACACGCACTACCTGCAACTGCCCGTCGGCGTTGAACACCACGTCGAGCAGAACTTCACCTTCAATTCGCAACCGGCGGGCTTCGTCCGTATATTCCGGAGTCGGTTTTGCCAGAATCTCCACCCCCGACAAGGGAGGCTCCTTCAATGCCACGCGCTTGACGGGTTGCGTTGGAGTCGAAGAGGACTGGTCGCTGAACCCCGCGCTGGGCGCCACCTGTCGGCCGTGTCCGTTGCCTTTGCCCGGCGTGCTGGTTGCCACTCCGTTGCCGAACCCTGCGCTGGAAACTACAGCCCGGGCTCCCGAAGCGCCTCCGGAACCATTTCCCACACCAGAGCCCGAGGGTAAATCAAAGCCTCCGAGTTGGGCCATCTGGACCTTGCCAGTTTTTCCGTTGTTTGAAGCAAGCACCCCGTTGGGATCACCGAACCCGCCGGTCTGGACTTTCTGCGGAGGCAGGTTGGATGTGGGTGTAGCCGAGCTTCCGGTGGAAAAGCTTCCGGTTTGAACTTTCTGCTCCGGCTGAACCTCGTTCACCTTGGGAGTGCTCTCGGCTGTGAACATGCCGGTCTGAACGAATCGCGGAGCCTGGGGTCTTACAACCTGCTGCTGCGGAAGCGAGACGAATTCCTCTGTCTTAACCGGAGCGGGGGGCGGAACCACAGGAGCCGGTTCCGGCTTTCGAGGAGCCGGCACGGAAAGTTTTGCCAGAAGCTTGGGTGGGGGGGCCTTGATGGCGACCGGGAGCGGAGTGGTCGTGGGACGAATCCGCTTCAACTCAGGCTGCCGCACCTCCGCCATGGGGGCGGTGAGAGGGATGTACTCTGAAACCGGCCTCTTACGGATGACCACCTGCTCGGTGAGCATACTCACCGCAATCAGCGCGGCAATGAAGCCCATCTGGAGCACGAAACTGCAACCCATCGACTTCCAGGGCTTCGGAGCTTGAGGTATGCCTGTAAACATCGCGACACCATCTTCCCCTGATCATGCCTCTACTGGCGAGTAACGGGAGTACCTGTCCCGCTCACTTTGGTTTTCGGGTATTTCTTCTTGCAAATTACTGCGTTTTAGCCGCGCTTTCTGGAGACACTTGAAACCAGGCATTACCGTACGGTTTAACCTGTTGACGGGACGCTGCCAAAGGGGGGAGTTGCAGATAGCAGCACCGGGGAAGCGCATACCATCGTCATCCTTGAGCGACCCCGTAACGCCCTTGCCATGCAGCCAGCCTTGGAAAGACTGAACAATGGCGCTCCACGAGGTTACCGCTTTGCCGGTAAACCATGAAAAAGACGCCGCGGCACCGGGGATTGCCGCATGCTGGCATTGTCCCATGAAAATACCCGTTTTGCGAAAGAAACTTACTCACCAAATACTTTTACCAGGACCCTTTTTTCCCGCTGGCCATCGAATTCCGCATAGAAAATCCGCTGCCAGGTACCCAAGTCGAGTCTCCCATTGGTAACCGGGAGAATTACCTGATGGTGCACCAGAAGCGCTTTCAGATGAGAGTCCCCATTGTCCTCCCCCGTCTGGTGATGGCGGTAATCGCTCCGGAAAGGAGCCAGCTCTTCCAGCCACTTGTCGATGTCCTCAATCAGGCCCGGCTCGTTATCATTTACATACACGCCCGCAGTAATGTGCATGGCCGATACCAGCACCAGGCCCTCGTGCACACCGCTCTTTTGCACAATGGCCTCTATCTTCGGGGTACTGTGCACATATTCGCGGTGCTTCTTCGTATTGAAGGTCAGATATTCCGTTAGCGTTTTCAAGCTGATTGGATTGTATGAGCTGATTCGATTGTACGAAAAGACGCGCCCATTTCGCAGCGAGGAAATTGTCTTAGTTCTTTAATTTTCCGTTCCATAAGGCGTTTGCCTGAGCAGGATTCAGTTGCGAGGCATGCGGTTTGCGCGGCGAAGGGGAATTCCCGTGTGAAGGGAATATCAGCGCAAGGACTCTTCCACTTCATTGAGCCAGTCGGGGCGCTTGAGAATCTCGCGGGGGCGGGGACCGTCGGCGGCGCCCACTATGCCATCTCTTTCCATGAGATCGATCAGGTGCGCGGCGCGTCCATAACCGATGCGGAGCCGTCTCTGCAGCAGGGAAGTGGAAGCTTTGCCGAATTCCAGGACCAGCCGGACGGCGTCCTGGTAGAGATCGTCATTATCATCGCTGCCGCTGTCGCCGGTTCCGTCAGAACTCTTTTCGTCTTTGGGCGCTTCAAGGAAGGCCGCCTGATATTGTGCA
>DASZRZ010000422.1:0-3375 GCA_035548935.1 Terriglobales bacterium | reverse complement strand
ATGTCTGTCTTCTAAACGAAGGGGATACTCTAGACGCAGGGGGTACTTCGCGCCGGCCTTTTTCATTCCTGGGACATTTCTGCCCGAGCGCACCCAACCACACTCCACCGTACCCCGTTGGAATGAACTTCCACGAAGCCGAGGCGGGCTTTCAGTCTTCAAGACTTGTGGCTTCCAGGGACTTGGGCCTTCAGGAGTTGATGTTCAGGAATCTCTATCCGATCTTTCGCTTATCGGGACGAGGGAATGAGGCTTTCCCCTGGGCCGCCTGCGCTGCCGCACGTCTGCCTGCCGCTTCCATTTTGTGATCTTCGTGGGTAATCAGAAGGGCTTCGATCTGCCGCAGCAGGTCCTGGGTACCGACTGGTTTCACCAGCAATTGCTGGGCTCCCTGTCCACGCCAGTCGCCTCCCAGCTCAGGATAAGCGGTCAGAACGCTGGTGGCTGGGTTATAAGGCTGACGGCTGGCCGCCCGCATAACGTCGTAACCGGCGGTCTCGTGTTCCATCCGCATGTCGGTAATAACCATGTGGTAGACCCCGGCATCTAACTTCTCTTCGGCTTCGCGGGCGCAATCGGCGGTGTCAACCTCGAAACCATTCATCTCCAGTACAGCTTTCAATGTAAGCAGAACCGGAAGTTCGTCATCTACCAGAAGTATGCGGCGTTTCATCTTGGTGAAACCCCCTTAAGGAAATCAGTGGTTCTAAGATGCGGTCAGGGGCCTGTTCGGTTGTGAGTACTACTTCACCCGCGTTTTATGCGGGTGTAAATCAAGAAAGGACACACCGGGGTGATTGCTATAATACCAGCGGTGTCGAGCTTCTTTGTTGAAAACTTCGGATGCCGCGCCACCCAGGCCGACGGTGCAGCCATTGAGCAGCAGCTCTCCCACAAGGGATTGTCCCAGGCGTCCACGCCCGCCAGCGCCAACGTCATTGTCCTGAATACCTGCACGGTCACTGCCGCCGCGGATCGCGATGTACGCGCCCGCATCCGCGGAATTCACCGTCACAATCCAGACTGCCAGATTCTCGTCACCGGCTGCTACGCCCAGCGCGCCCCGGAGGAGCTGGCCGCTCTTCCCGGAGTCACCTGGGTGGTTGGAAACTCACACAAGCATTGTATCGGCGGCATGGTGGCAGACAACGCAAACTTTTTTCCCATACAGAGTCTGGCGAATCCTGATCGGGGGAACCCCGCCCGCTCCGCCGAGGTCCATGTGGGCGACATCTTTGCCCACACCGAACTGCTCTCTGCCCCGGTCTTCGTTGCGGGCAGCGACCGCACCCGCCCCAACCTGAAGGTTCAGGACGGCTGCGATAACCGCTGCTCCTTCTGCATTATTCCCTCGGTTCGCGGACAGAGCCGCTCCCTGGCGCTTGCTGACGTCCTGGCTCAGGTCAACTCTCTCGTTGCGGACGGGTATAACGAGCTTGTCCTCTCCGGCATTAACCTCGGGAGATGGGGGCGCGACTTCAGTGGCGAAGCCGCGAATCTCCACTTTGAGGACCTTGTACGAGCAATTCTGGAATACACCGATCTTCCGAAGCTGCGCATCAGCTCGGTCGAACCCATGGATTGGTCCGACGATCTCATCGGCCTGCTGGCATCCTCGCCCCGCATCGCCCGGCACGCGCATGTGCCATTGCAGTCCGGCAGCGACGACGTCTTGCGGCGCATGCACAGGAAATATCGTCCCTGGCATTATGCGGAAAAGATTCGCAGGATTCGCGATGCCGCCCCCACAGCCGCAATCGGCGCCGACGTGATGGTGGGCTTTCCCGGTGAGTCCGCCGAAGAGTTTGGCGAAACCCGCGCGCTGGTGGAAGAGCTGCCATTCACTTATCTGCACGTCTTCCAATACTCTTCCCGTCCCGGAACCCCTTCCGCCTCCATGCCGGGCCAGGTAGCGGCTTCCATTGCCCACGAGCGCAGCCTCACCCTTCGGGAGATCGCCAGCCGCAAACGGCATGCCTTCATGGAATCCTTTGTCGGCGCCCGGCTATCGGCCATCACATTCAGAGATTCAAACCAACCAGACACTGAGTGGACCGAGGCATTGACCGATAACTACCTGAAATTGCGGCTTAAGGGGAGGCATCCGGGAAATCGCTGGCTGGCATCCAGAATCCTTGGCATTTCAGAGGATTCGCAGCCGGGTTCCAGCGCCACCCTGGTGGGAACCGTCACGGTCTCAGATTGAGCCGGGGAAAGGGCCTCTGCCCGGCTTTCGTCGCGTCTGATACATGCTATACTTTGAACGCTTTAGGCCTTTAGGAGGGTGTTATCGATAAGCGGTTTATTCGCACAAATGAGCGCATTCGGGCTCGCGAACTTCGCGTAATTGACGACGAGGGCAATCAGCTCGGCATACTTCAGCCTTTCGAGGCCCTCAAGATCGCCCGTGAAAAAAACCTGGACCTGGTGGAGATTTCGCCGACCGCGCAGCCCCCTGTGGCTCGCATCATGGACTTCGGCAAGTATCTTTATCAGCAGGAAAAACGGGAGCGCGAAGCCAAAAAACACCAGAAGGTCATCACCATCAAGGAAGTCAAGTTCCGCATTAATGTGGACGAGCACGATTATCAGACCAAGAAAAACCACGTGCTCCGCTTCCTCGATGAAGGCGACAAGGTCAAGGCAACCATCTTTTTCCGCGGTCGTGAAATGTCGCGGCAAAGCCTGGGCCGTGAGATTTTAGAGAGACTGATTAAAGACCTCGGCGAGAGGGCGATTGTTGAGTTCCGGGCGCGGCAGGAAGGCAATACCCTGCATCTGATCCTCGCCCCCGGAAAGAAGCCGGCAGCCGCGCAAGCGCCTGCTCCTCCGCCCGCGCAGCAACAGGTCGGCAGAACGTAAAGTCTGGCGACCGGGTGCAGCCGGAAACAGTAAGGTTGTTGCAGCGGTTGGCCAATGCCCACCCGGCCAGCCTACCCAGACAGCTCTGTACCTTCGCAGGGTGCACGAATCCTGCGCGGTCAGGTAGAATGATTTTGTAACGTGCGCAGAAGCGCTTTAAGGAACTGTATGCCGAAATTGAAATTGAAGACACACAGCGGGGCGGCCAAGCGCTTCAAGAAGACTGCATCCGGAAAGGTAAAGCGCGGCCATGCTTTTGCCCGCCATATCCTGACCACGAAATCGCGGAAGCGGAAGCGGAAGCTCGACCATTCCACGATTCTCGCCAAGGCCGATACCGATAAAGTTCTCCGGATGATCCCCTACTAGGGCTCGTCTGGAATCTCTCGACGGAAATCGTTGAGAACGCTTCCCAATGGGAAGCAAAGCGTGTGAAGAGGCGATTCCGTAATCCTTGCCTTCAGCCGCTCAAGGCGCGCAAGCGCCGTCCGGCAGCCCGTTAGGGCCGCCTAC
>DASZRZ010000421.1:0-4086 GCA_035548935.1 Terriglobales bacterium | reverse complement strand
TGGCGATTCTAGATGCCGACAAGGAAGGTTTTCTGCGCTCGGCGGGATCGCTGATTCAGACCATCGGGCGCTGTGCCCGCCACCTGAGCGGCCGCGCCATTCTCTATGCCGATAAAATGACGGATTCCATGCGTCGCGCCATTGACGAGACCGACCGGCGGCGGGCCATTCAGCGGGCCTATAACGTCGAGCACGGCATTACGCCTGAGTCGATTGTGCGCCCCATCGAAATGTCACTGGCGCGGATTGTGGAGGCTGATTACGTGGAAGTCAGCGTCGCCAAAGATGGAATTCCCGAGTTCACTTCGCAGGAGCAGTTGGACGCATTCATCGCCAGCCTTGAGACTGAAATGCGCGAGATGGCCAAGCGCTTCGAGTTCGAAAAGGCCGCCAAACTGCGGGATACGATTCGAGACCTGCGGACCAAAGAGTTTTTGTTCGCCTGAAAAACGTCAAGGGCGCCCGTTGCGGCGCCCTCATCGATGTGCCGTTCCTTGTTCCTGCGGCACTAACCTTGATCGTGCTTTGAAAGATCCTGTTCGGAATTACTTTCCGAGCTAATAACTTTGCGCCTGAATGCCCCCGGAAGCAAATTACCAAGGTGCTGGGCTTCCATCCATGTCTTTAAAGATCAGGGAAGTCCAATGTTTCCAGCACTTGCTGCGGCGGTTATCTCGGCGGCTAGCCCTTCCGCGTTGAGTGCCGGTGCTGTTCGCAGCCGGCTCAGATTTTCGTGCAAATGGATGGTGGAGCGTACAAGCTGCTCCATTGCGCTGACGGCTTTTTGGGCCGAGTCGGCGCCCTGCTTGGCCGAGCGTGCCGAATTTTGCAAAGCCACAGCCATCGACATTGCCTCCTGAAGCCGCTCACGGCAGGCCCCGGTGGTAGTTTCGGCGCGCAGCGAAGCCTCCTGAATTGCCCCGGCGCTGATGTTGAAAGCCTCGACTGCATGCTCCATCCCGGTTGCCCCCGTTTGCGCGAGACGGTTGGCCTGTTCCACCACCGCGGCAGCTTCGTTGGCCTCCGAATGGATACTCTGCAGCAGCTCCACCACGCTTTTGGTCGATTTGCGGGAGTGTTCTCCCAGCTTCTTCAACTCGCCGTCAAGAACCTCAAGACCATTGCCGGACTGCGCGGCGCGCGAGGCTTCAATCGCGGCATTCACGGCCAGCAGGTGCGTGTCATTGATTATGTTGATGACGTCGTAAACCTGAAGGGAGCGCTCTCCCAGCGACTTGATGTGTTCGGCGGTGACTGACATCGCGCTACGGATGCGTCCCGCTCCTTCGGCGGCATCGCGCAAGGCCTGTCCGTTGCGCTCGGAGATTTCAACGGCGCGGCGGCTGGCGGTCGAGGCCGCCTCTGCGCCAAACCCCGTATCGCGAAGAGTCTCGGCAAACTTTTCCAGCCCAAGGTTGAATTGCGAGATTTCCTGCTGCTGGCGCTGCACGCTGGAGGCAAAGGACTCGGCGGAAGAGAGCCCCTGGCGGGCGCTCTGGGTAACTTCCGCGCCGGAGTCGTGAACCCGGTGGACAATGCGCGCCAGACTCTCCAGCATGCGATTGATCGATTCAGCCAGAGCGGCTGAGGCGTCTGCCATTACCTGTGCGCGGGAAGCCAGATTGCCGCGGCCCACATCCCCGATCAGTTCGGTGAGTTCGGCCAGGCTGTGATCGAGGGCCTGTTGCTGCCCCTCGGAGGCGTCGGCGCGTTCGGCAACCGCAACCATGCGGTTTACGTTCTCCGCGATGAGTTCAAATTCGTCGCCGGAGCTTACCTCGGCTCGTGCGCTGTAATCGCGCGCCGCGGTGCGTTCGGAAAATTGCGTGAGCTGGTCCACCGGCTTGAGCACTTTGCTGCTTAACTGGATCACCAGGGCGACGGTGGCGGCGACAATGAGGAACAAGGCCCCCAAAAGCTGGAATCCGGCCCCCTTGGGGAGCGCACCAAAATCCTGAATGCCCAGTCCGCCGGAGCGCGCTCCGGCTCCGTAGGCGAGTAGCAGCACCCCAAACAATGCTGCGGCGTTTATGCCGGTCCATCTCCAGATTGTGGAACTTAAACGACCTTTCATCGACTCCCTCGGCGATCCACGACGGATACCCGTAGAGTACCTGAGCGAGTTGATGGCGCAAGAGAAAACCGGACGACGGTTGCACGAAAGGACAAGGGTTGTCAGCACCTTCCGAAGCGGGAAAAGTTTGAAGTAGTAAACAGGCAGTCCGGCTAGCGCAGATGGACGGAAACAGTTTCCAGCGAGTCCGATGCCGTGGAGGAAAGCGCTTCCTTGTGCATGTGCCGGGCCTCATTCTCCACCCGCGCCAGGCGCTGCATGAGTTCGAATAGCTTCATGGTCATGGAGTGGATTACCTGCAACTGCTTACCGGCCTGCGGGGTGAGAGCGCCGGGCTCAATCATGAGCAATTCGGCATTTCCCAAGACCGAGGTGAGGGTGTTGTTCATGCTGTGGCGCATTTCCGTCATGAAGCGCCCCACCTCCAGGAGCGGCTGGGCATCTATCAGGGCCTGTTCGGCTCGGCGGGCGTGCAGGCACGCCTCGGAGCGCTGCAACGATTCGGAAGCCAGCATCACCAGCAGGTCGAGATTCTGCGCGCCTTTGGAGAGAAAACGCCATTGCGGATACGCCCGGAACATCCGGTCAAGTTCTGGATTGTCGGAGCCGGCCACAACCACGGAGATTCCAGTGGCGTCCAGGTCTCGTAACACGGTAGCTGCCTGCGGTAACCGGAGGGGACCAACGATTGCAATGTCGCATGCCTGGGCCCGGCTATTGTCCCAATAATCCGTTCCGAGATGGACGAAAACCGGGGCTGTATCTTCGGCAAGCCAGCGTGCTACGACCCCATTTGCGAAGCCAGCATCATCGGAAAGTAGCAACACACTCAGCAGGGACAATCTGTTTCTCCTGGCAGGGACCCAAACGTCGCTCCCTGTACTATGCTATTTGGACAGGAAACTGAATAGAATTTTCTACTTAGTCTGCTCACCCTTTGGTGTACTCAGGCCATGTCCTTTCGGGTAATTTATGCATGCATCCCGTTGGGCGGAAGTCCGGAGCGTGGGCCAATGCGGTAGCGCTTGAGCTTGCGGTAGAGGGTGGCGCGGCTGATTCCAAGTAGCTTGCGGGCCAGCATCTTATCTCCCTTCACCTCTTCAAAAACCCGCTCTATTGTGGCGCGCTCCAGCTCATTGAGATCGGTGGCGGGTACGCCGCCGGGGGTCGAAATCACGGGAAAGGAAGCCGCCAGGCTCGTCGAGATGATTGCCGGAGGCAGGTCCTGCACATCAATTGTCTTGCGGTTTCCCAGCGCGATGGCGTGTTCGATGGCGTTTTCCAGTTCGCGTACATTGCCCGGCCAGTCGTAGCGGAAGAGGCAGTCCATGGCTTTGGGGGTTACCTGAACCTCCGCCGTGGGCGCGTAGCGGCTGATGAAGGAGCGGATCAGGGCTGGAATATCTCCCTTGCGCTCCCGCAGTGGCGGCAGATATACGGTAACCACATTCAGCCGGAAGTAGAGGTCCTTGCGGAATGCGCCGGTGCGGTAGGCGGCCTCCAGATCGCGATTGCTCGCTGCGATCACGCGCACATCCACCTGTACGGGCTGGTTGGTGCCGAGAGGTCGCACCTCTTTTTCCTGCAGCACGCGCAGCAGCTTAGTTTGAAGCTCCAGGGGCAGTTCGCCAATCTCATCGAGAAAGATGGTGCCGCCTGCCGCTGCCTGGAACAGCCCCTGCTTGGATTGCGTGGCGCCGGTAAAGGCGCCTTTCTGGTAGCCGAACAATTCGCTTTCAATCAGCGTGGGAACCAGGGCGCCGCAATCGACGGCGACAAAAGGCCGCTTCTTCACGGTGCCGCGGAAGTGGATGGCCCGCGCCACCAGCTCCTTGCCGGTTCCGCTCTCGCCCATGATGAGCACCGGGGTGTTGGTGTCCTTGAGCCGGGAGACCATCCGGACCACGTCCTGAATCTTCGCGGAAGCTCCCTCGATCATCTTCAGTTGCTGATCGCCGTCAACCACCTGGCGGAGGTATTCGTTTTCCAGCACCAGGCTGTTTTTCTCTTTC
>DASZRZ010000420.1:0-3358 GCA_035548935.1 Terriglobales bacterium | reverse complement strand
CCGAGGCATGGGAGATGATGCAATATCCCGGCGAGATAACCCTCATGAACCTCGACCCGGCCATGATGACCGGGCAGGACCGCTACACCCGGGTCATAGGCGATGCGCGCAATCTGGCCTATGCGGACAGGTCTTTTGATCTGGTATTTTCCAACTCCGTAATCGAGCACGTGGGAGGCCCACAAGACGCGCTGGCATTCGCCAGCGAAATGCAGCGGGTCGGCAAAGCCTTCTATTGCCAGACACCAAACAAATGGTTCCCCATCGAACCGCACTTCGGAACGCTATTCCTGCATTGGTTTCCGGGAATCCTCTCCAACTACTACGTCTTCCGTTACGGTACCCTTTACGGCTGGATGAACAAGCCGGACCGCGAACTTGTAAAACTTCTCGCTCGCGATGTGCGCCTGCTTACCCGAAAAGAGCTGCTGCGGCTCTTCCCCAATGCGGAGATTCGCTGTGAACGTCTACTGCTCTGGCCCAAATCCTATATCGCAATGCGCACGCCGCAATAAATCTGCCCGCTCATCGTTCAAACAATCTTCGTTCAAGTGTCTCTTCGCGCACGCAAGTTACTTCGGGAACTTGAAGACATCAAGTGCCCGCCTTGAGAATGCGTTTGACGCCAGTTTCCTGAATTCCCATCTATGCCTGTCACCCGCCGTACATTCCTCCGCGCCGGCTTCGGCGTTAGCGCTGCCGCCACCGTGGGCGGCGGTCTTTGCGCTGAATTCAGCAGCCCCGGTTCGATCCAGGTAAACCGTATCGGATTGAAGCTGCGCCGTCTGCCGGAAGCCCTCGATGGATTGACCGTGGCCCTGATCAGCGATCTGCACATGTCGGAATATGTCAGCGCAAAGCACATTCAGACAGCAGTCGATATGGTGAACCAGCTCCGGCCATCCATGGTGGCGATTGTGGGAGATTTTGTCAGCTCTGGCGCCAGTTCATCGGCAAAAGACGCAGCCTACATCGAACCATGCAGCGGAATATTAAAGGGACTTCACGCTCCGCTGGGATGCTTTGCGGTTCTCGGAAACCACGATCACGAGACCGATCCAGTGCGTATTTCGCGCACCTTGGAGGAAAGCGGGATCCAGGTGCTTGCCAATCGCAGCCTCCCCATCGAGCACCAGGACTCTCGCGTGTGGATGGCTGGCGTGGACGATGCCCTCGCCAAAAAATGCGACTTCGATTGTTCCCTGGCGGGAGTGCCTCACGATGAACCCGTGGTGTTGCTTGCCCACGAGCCCGACGTTATCGATCGCGGCATACACCACAATATTGATTTACAGCTCTCCGGCCACACGCATGGCGGACAGGTGCGTTTCCCAGGCCTGGGGATTCCCTACCTTCCAGTCCTGGGACGAAAATACCCCGAGGGGCTTTACCACGTCGGAAATGCGCAGCTCTACACCAGCCGCGGAATCGGGGTATCCGGTGTTCCGTTTCGATTTGCCTGCCCCCCCGAGATAACACTGATCCAACTGCAATCGATCGGCTCCGCCGAGAAAGAACCAAGGCTACAATCTTCGCTCTAACCCTCTTAATACTTCTCTTTAACGTCTAACCCAGTGTCGAACCAAAGCTTTGCTTCCGGAAGCTTTGCTTGCCACCAATTACGCCCGGCTGTTTTGTGGTTCCAACACGGGCTGCAAGCCCGATTCAGTCGTACAAGCACTAAAGTGTCGATGGGGCGTATTGTCCGCGGTGGTTCAAGCAAAGTAGACTTGCGCCGTGGACAAGGCCCGAAAAGAACAGTTGATTCCGGTTTGTATTTATTCAGCTCACCCCTTGGCAGCGAAAGAGCTGATTATGGCGCTTGCCACTGGCTTCCGGGTTGAGCTGTGGAAGGATGCGGAAAGCACGTATGTGCCCCTCAGCAGGGTCTACGTGATTGATGCCAACGCACCCCACGAGCCGCTCCTCGAACTTTTGCAGGGCCTGTTCGTAAAGCGGCCCGGGGCCCAGGTGATTCTGGTTGCCGAGGAATTTCTCGAAGCAGAGGCTTTCCCTCTTTTACAGCTTGGGGTCAGGGGGCTGGTTAATCTCTCTGAGTTACAGGAATCCCTGCCGCGTGCTGTACGAAACGTGGCCGGAGGCGGCTATTGGGTACCCCGAACTCTGCTTTCCAAGTTTGTGGATTTCATCCTTGCTGATTCAGCCGGGAAGAAGAGCATCGGGAGCAAAGTCCGGCTCAGCCGCCGCGAGCAGGATGTTGTTGCCTGCGTCCTCGACAACTACTCCAATAAAGACATTGCGAAAAAACTCAACATCTCGGAACGAACGGCTAAATTTCACGTGTCGAATTTATTGGCAAAATATGGCGTAGGACGTCGCGCCGATCTTATTCTTCTCTGGTACCAGCATGATGCCGCCCGGTTTCCCTCAATCCCGAGCCTGCCTGCCAAGCGCACACTGGTGGAAACCTCGCATTAAACCGAGAGTAAAAATTCAAGCTCGGTGAAGCGGAAGTCTTTAGTTTTTAAACCTAGCTTTTTAACTCGGATTCAGTTCTTCCATTACCCGGGTTAGCGCAATCTCCCAGTCCGGCGGATTGAGCTGAAAAACCTCTGCCAGCTTGCCAGTAGAAAGCACAGAGTAGGCTGGCCTGCGGGCCGGTGTGGGGTACTCGCCACTGGTAATCGGCACTAATGCGGGCGCTGGGCCGGCGCCACGAAGCTCAAATATCTTTTGTGCAAAACCATGCCAGCTCACCTGTCCCGAACAAGTGGCGTTGTATAAGCCCCGCCGCTCCCGCAGGCGATCCACAAAAGATCGAGGATCGCTCGCAAGCATCCGGGAGACCACGAGAGCCGTCAGGTCGCCCAATACCCTGCTCGATGTCGGCGAGCCGACCTGATCGGCCACAATCCGCAACTCCGGACGCTCCCCACCCAGCCGCAGCATCGTAAGCAGAAAATTATGGCCGCGCGGCCCGTACACCCACGAAGTGCGCAGGATAAGGTAAGCATCCGCCGCGCTGGCAATGGCTTGTTCTCCCGCCAGCTTGCTGCGTCCGTATGCGTTTACTGGATCCACTGGATCGTCTTCCTTGTAAGGCGTTACAGCCAGGCCATTGAAGACGTAATCCGTGGAGTAGTGAATGAGTGCGGCGCCGATGCGCCGGGCCTCTTCGGCCAGCACGCCCGGAGCTGTGCCGTTGGCCTGAAGTGCAGCTTCATAATCGGATTCGGCCCGATCCACGGCTGTGTATGCCGCGGCATTGACGATCAAATGGGGACGTACGGCGTTGACTGAGCTGCGAATGCTGTCCGAGTCCGACAGGCTGAGTTCGGCGCGCGAGGGAGACACAATACTCCCCAGCGGAGAAAGGCTTCTACGCAGCTCCCATCCG
>DASZRZ010000419.1:0-3382 GCA_035548935.1 Terriglobales bacterium | reverse complement strand
CGGCACCGGCGACCCCGGCTACAAGTTTAAAGACGAGTTCGTTCCCGATCTCAAGTTTGATCGTCCCGGCAGGCTTGCCATGGCCAACTCCGGCCCCAACACCAATGGCAGCCAGTTTTTTATCACCGACGTGCCCACTCCGCACCTGAACGGGCGCCACACCATCTTCGGGCAGTGCGAGCCGGTTTCCCTCGTAAAACAGATCGAAGCCACGCCGCGGGATGCCAACGACCGGCCCTTGAAGGCCATCCGCATCACCAAGGTCACAATCACACCCGCGGGCGGCGGAGCTGCTGCCGCGGAATCAGCGCCTAAAAAATAGCCCGACCGGCACTGTATGCGATGGCTTCATCCCGCATCGCAATTTTGCGTTGCCGATCGATCCACCGAAGGCACGCTTTGCAAGACATCGAAATTTCATGGGGACAACTATGGCAAAAGAAACAGGGCTTTACGCACGACTGGAAACCAGCGAGGGCAGCATTCTTTGCCGCTTGTATGAAAAGGACGCACCCAAAACGGTCAAGAACTTCGTCGATCTCGCCGAGGGCAAACGTGAGTGGAAGGATCGCACCAGCGGCAAGAGCGGACCGGCTCCGCTGTATGCCGGAACCATCTTCCACCGCGTGATTCCCAACTTCATGATTCAGGGCGGCGACCCCAGCGGCACCGGAATGGGCGGCCCGGGATATCAGTTCGAAGATGAGACCAAAGGCTCCGCCCACAAATTCGACGTGCCCGGCAAATTGGCCATGGCGAACTCCGGACCTAACACCAACGGATCGCAGTTCTTCATCACCACCGCCCCCACGCCGTGGCTCACCGGCAATCACACCATCTTCGGAGAGGTCGTTGAGGGCTACGATGTGGTGGAAAAGATCGTGAACCAGCCCCGCAACCGGCAGGACAAGCCCAACAAAGACGTGGTGTTGAAGGAAGTGAAGATAGAGCGGGGATAAAAAACGGGGATAAAAAATATGAGGCACCCGCAACGTGGCCGCCCTCAGCAACGATCTCGTTTCTGAAAGGCTGACTCGCGCGGGTGCCTGTTTTCTAGACTCCGATCACCGCAACCAGCTCTTTCACCGCCGCCGCGCTCTTCTGCAGTTCAGCGTTCTCTTCCGGCGTCAGTTTAATCTGGATCACATCTTCAATTCCGCGCGCGCCCAGCTTGCACGGAACTCCGACATAAAGTCCGTTAATGCCGTACTCCCCTTCCAGGTACGCCGCGCAGGGAAGAATCTTCTTCTTGTCCTTGAGGATGGCTTCGACCATTTCGGTCGCCGCCGCTGAAGGCGCATAGTAGGCGCTGCCGGTCTTGAGATACTTCACGATCTCGGCCCCACCGTCGCGGGTGCGCTGAATCAGGCGGTCCAGCGTGGCCTTGTCCATCAGTTCGGTGATGGGGATGCCAGCAACCGTGGAATAGCGCGCCAGCGGAACCATGGTGTCGCCGTGGCCGCCCAGCACGAAGGCCGTGACGTTCTCCACGCTGACCTTGAGTTCCTCGGCAATAAAGGTGCGGAAGCGGGCGCTATCGAGCACTCCCGCCATGCCGATCACGCGATTGCGGGAGAAGCCCGCCATCTTGAAGGCAGCCTGCGCCATGGCATCCAGCGGATTGGAGACCACGATAATGATGCAGTTGGGCGAATACTTGATGGCCTTGCCGACCACATCCTGCATGATCTTGTGGTTGGTGTTGAGCAGGTCATCGCGGCTCATGCCCGGCTTGCGGGGAATACCGGCGGTAATCACCACGATATCCGAGTTGGCGGTATCCGCGTAGTCGTTGGTGCCAACGATGCTTACGTCCCGTTTCTCGATCGGCATGGCTTCGAGCAGATCGAGACCCTTCCCCTGAGGCACGCCGTCAACAATGTCGATCAGCACAACATCGGCAAGTTCCTTGGCGGCGATCCAGTGGGCGGCGGTGGCGCCCACGTTTCCAGAACCTACAACCGTAACTTTTTTACGCATCAGTGCTCCCGGTTTAATTTAGAAGTAGTCGCTAAAAATTTTTCTTTGGATCCCCTGCCGGAACCCGTTAGCGCGCTGCCTTGGACTGCGCCGCGCCCATATTTTCGATCATGTAACTGGCAAACTCGCTGGTCTTCACCTTGGTCGCGCCGGGCATGAGCCTGTGGAAGTCATACGTGACTTTCTTTTGCTCAATGGTCTGCCGCAGGCTCAACTCAATTAAACGCGCTGCCTCGGTCCACCCGAGAAAGTCGAACATCATCACGCCCGAGAGAATGACGGATCCGGGATTGATTACATCCTGGTCGGCATACTTGGGCGCGGTGCCGTGGGTAGCCTCGAAAACCGCGTAGCCGTCGCCGATATTGGCCCCCGGAGCAATTCCCAGTCCGCCCACCTGCGCTGCGCAGGCGTCGGAGATGTAATCGCCATTCAGGTTGGGCGTCGCCAGCACGCTGTACTCATCCGGACGCGTCACCACCTGCTGGAAGATCGAATCGGCGATGCGGTCGTTAATCATTAGCTTCGACTTCCACTTGCCCTTGCCATGGCTGGCGTAAACCTTGTCCAGCGTCTCCTTCACTTCCTTGTAGATCGACTGGCGGAAGGCTTCGGTGCCGAACTCCATGCCGGGCTCGATCATGCCGGCAATTTGCTCCACCGTCAGATTCTGATCTTTGTCCTTGTTGTCCACGATCCAGCTCTCGCGCTCGGTCACCACCAGGTCGCGGAACTCCGAGGTGGCCACTTCGTAGCCCCAGTTGCGGAACGCGCCCTCGGTAAACTTCTGGATGTTCCCCTTATGCACCAGTGTCACCACGCGCAACTTGTTCTCCAGCGCGTGCTTCACCGCCATGCGCACCAGGCGCTTGGTGCCGGTAATGGAGATCGGCTTGATTCCGATGCCCGAGTCCTCCCGTATCTTCTTTGTGCTGTTCTTCAGCATTTCGTTGTTGATGAAGTCGATGATCTTCTTGGCATCGGGCGTTCCCTGCTGCCACTCGATCCCGATGTAAACGTCTTCCGTATTCTCGCGGAAGATCACGATATCCATCTTTTCGGGATGAACCACCGGCGAGGGCGCTCCATACCACTTCACCGGACGCACGCAGCCATACAGGTCCAGAATCTGGCGCAGCGCCACATTCAACGAGCGGATACCACCTCCCACCGGCGTGGTCAGCGGTCCCTTGATTCCTACGCGCAGCGACCGCAGCGCGTCCACCGATTCATCGGGTAGCCATGTATTGAACTTCGACATGGCTTTTTCGCCGGCGAAAATCTCGTACCAGGCGATGCGGCGCTTGCCCTGGTAGGCCTTTTCCACCGCCGCGTTGAATACGCGCGCGGAGGCCTTCCAGATATCGCGCCCCGTGCCATCCCCCTCAATAAAAGGGATAAT
>DASZRZ010000418.1:0-2078 GCA_035548935.1 Terriglobales bacterium | reverse complement strand
CGGCGCAACGTATTTCCATGGTGCCGGGTGTTGCCCAGGTTTCGGTTCGCGGCTCGCAGAAATTTGCCGTACGCGCCCAATTGGATCCCAGAGCGCTGGCAGCCCGCCAGGTCGGAATTGACGAAGTCGTTTCGGCCATGCAAAGCGGTAATTCCAACCTGCCCACCGGAACCCTGTGGGGCAGGCATGAAGCCGTCACGGTGGAATCCAACGGGCAGTTGACCAATGCCGAACAGTTTGGCTCCGTCGTGATTGCCTACCGCAACGGAGCCCCGGTACGCCTCCGCGATTTGGGCCGCGTACTCGATTCGGTCGAGGACGAAAGGAATATCAACTGGAGCCAGACGGGCCGGTCCATGACCCTGGCAATCGATCGCCAGCCCGGCAGCAATACCGTAGCGGTGATCGAAAACATCAAGAAGATTCTCCCGGAGGTTGAAGAACGGCTGCCGCCTGCGGTTAACATGAACATCCGCTACGACCGGTCGGATTCGATTCTCGATTCCGTGAATGATGTGAAGTTCACCCTTCTGCTGGCCCTGGTGCTGGTGATTCTGGTGATCTTCCTCTTCCTGCGGAATGCATCCGCCACTGCAATTCCCAGCACGGCGCTGCCGCTGTCGCTGGTGGGCACCTTTGCGGTGATGTATCTGCTTCACTACTCCCTCGACAACCTATCCCTGATGGCTCTTACCCTCGCGGTTGGCTTCGTCGTCGATGACGCCATCGTGATGCTGGAAAATATCGTCCGTCACATGGAGCAGGGAGAAGCTCCCATGGAAGCTGCTTTGCGCGGCTCCAGCGAGATTGGTTTCACCATTCTTTCCATGACGATCTCGCTGGCTGCGGTGTTCGTTCCCGTGCTCTTTCTGGGCGGCATCGTGGGCCGGCTTCTACACGAATTTGCGGTTACCATCACCACCGCCATCCTGGTTTCGGGTTTCGTTTCGCTCAGCCTGACCCCCATGTTGTGCAGCCGTTTTCTGAGTTCGCCGCATGACCAGAAGCACGGGGCGTTTTACAGCTTTTTCGAATCCCTGTTCGATGGGCTGCTCAATATCTACAGCTGGAGTTTGCGGCTGGTCATGCGTCACCGCCTGGTGACCATGGCCTTGTCGCTGATATTGCTTGTAGCTACGGGATGGATGTTCGTGCAGGTCCCCAAAGGCTTCCTGCCCAGCGAAGAGACCGGCTTGATCAACGGCTTTACGGAGACCGTTCAGGGAACCTCCTTCGACTCGATGATGGAGCACCAGCGGCGGCTGGATAAAATTCTCAAGAACAATCCCTATATTGAAGACTACCTTTCGGGAACGGGAGGGGACCGCGGAGGGTCGAACGCGGGAATGCTGTTCCTGAAGCTGGTTCCGCGCAGCAAGCGTCCGAGTGCGGACAGCATCATTGAAGAGCTGCGTCCGCAGTTCAACAAGCTTACGGGAATCCGGGTCTTCCTCACCAATCCACCGGCAATTCGCATTGGCTCCCGGGCCAGCAAGAGCGAATATCAGTTCACCTTGCAGAGTCCGGATCTCAAGAGTCTTTATGCGTCCGCGCCCAAACTGGAAGCCCGCCTGCGCCAGATGCCCGGCTTGCAGGACATCAGTACGGATCTTCAGATCAAGAACCCTCAGGTTCGCGTCGATATCGACCGCGACAAGGCGTCCACTCTCGGCGTAACCGCGGAGCAGATTGAGGACTCGTTGTATTCCGCATTTGGAGCCCGCCAGGTTTCCACCATTTTTGCCTCGACGAACTCTTACTCCGTGATGGTGGAGCTGCTGCCGGAGTTCCAGCGGGATCCGAATGCGCTCTCCATGCTTTATATCCGCAGCAATACCGGTAAGCTGGTGCCTCTGAGCGAGGTCTCCCACATATCCCGCACGGTGGGGCCGCTGAGCGTAAATCACTCCGGGCAGATGCCATCGGTGACGGTTTCGTTTAACCTGACGCCCGGCTATCCGCTGGGGAACGCCGTGAATGATGTGAACAAGGCCGCCCGCCAGACGCTTCCTTCCACCATCTCCACCGGCTTCCAGGGCAGCGCCCAGGCATTCGACTCCTCATTGAGCGGACTGGGA
>DASZRZ010000417.1:0-8092 GCA_035548935.1 Terriglobales bacterium | reverse complement strand
TGTACCTACCGAGGTGTTTACCGGAAGCATGGGCGCAAACCCCAGAACATTGTTTCGCCAGAACATGCCCTTGATAGCGGGCAGATCGCTTTCTTTAAGAAAGGCTCCGTCTGCCGCCGGTTTCAGGCTCACCCCGCCAATCTCCACATCGAGCGTATCGGCATCGGGATACACCACCAGATTTGCCCCGTAGGAACGCAGCTCATGATTTACCTAGTCGCCGATGTCAGTGGCCACCGCGATCATGGCGGTCGCCACAGTGACACCCACCGCCACGGCGATGCCCGCCAGCAACTTGCGCCGCCGCTGGCGTCGGAATGACTCGAAGATGATTCGCAAAAACATAGGTAAGACGATCCTGCCGCGGAAAACTAAAACTTGCGGAACGGAAACTCAGTGATGCTCCTGAAACATGTGCATGCCCGCCGCCAGATCGGAGGTTGCAATTACCGCCGCGCCGCCGGTCTGAGTCATCTTCAACGGTACGGGATTGCATCCTCCTGTCTGCCCCAGGGACTGTGTATTGATCGGCGCCGAACAGTTCTTGCAGATAACGCCAGAGGAGCTTTGGTAAAAGCCCGCCGGTCCGCAGATTTCACAGGAGTCAAACAGCGCCGCTATTTTGCCGTCGGGCTTGCGTATGAGGAAGAACCGGATTTCCTGGCCGCCCATGAGCACGGAAAACCTGTGCAACTCATCATCGGAGACCTGCTCCAGTGGAATTCGCACCTCATCGCCCTGCGCAACCACCTCCGTCGCCGCCGAAAGCGCCGTTGTGGACTTCGCATAGATAAACTGTGCAGTCACCAAAAGTATGAATACGAAAGAGCTAGCATAAACGGCTGACATCCATAACCGCTCGCGACGGGCCGTCCACTCGGCCTTGCGCCGTTCCGCCGCCGGAGCATTCGGGTCCGGTTGGAGCGGCTGGCGTCCGCGATACTCGAACAAAATCATGAGCGCGGCCAGCGCCAGTATGGTCACGAAAAAGAACAGGTCATTGCGAACGATGGGACCGATAATCGCCATCGATTGCCGCGTGGCTGGAAGAATGCCGGTCTCCGACAGTTCATGCAGCCCTGAAATCAGAAGCTGAACCGCGACAAAACTTAAAATCACCGTGGTAACGCGGAAGAACTTCTTCAGGTTGACCCGCACGCTGCCCTTTACGAAACTGACTCCGAACAGAATCGCCATCGCGACCCCCGCCAGCGTCCCCAGAAAACTCAGCAGTTCGCTTGTGTTCAGGCTCACCGCCGAGAGGATCAGGACCGTCTCGACGCCCTCCCGCAGAACCATGAGAAATACGAAGGCAAATAGTCCCAGACGGGAGCTGCCGGAGGCAAGTTCGTCCACCCGGCCTTCAATATGTTTCTTGAGATGACGGGCTGCCCGCGTCATAAAAACAATCATGGAGACCACAAAGAACGCCGCGACCAGCATTATCCAGCCTTCGAAGGCGTCCTGATTCAGACCCAGACGGGAGAAGAGAACTGCAAGAACAATGCTTGCCAGTAACGCCGAACCCAGAGCGGCATGGACCCAGGGGAGTAAATCGTTGCGGCCTATCTTGCGGATGTATGCCAGTGTAATTCCCACGATCAGGGCAGCTTCCACCCCTTCGCGCAGCGTGATGATAAAGGCTTCGAGCATGTTGGTAGAGAGATGGACTCCGTGCTCAGGTTTCTATTTGCGACTCAGTTGCAAGTGGAGTCCGTATCCATCCAGCGATTTTCTGCCGGGACGGCCTCCGGAACCCGTAGGACAGGATACCAACACTGTGGGCGTCCAACAACCCGGTTCTCATTTGCTGCATTTTGTGAAAGCAATGCGCGCCAGTGCGCACGGAGTTTTTGTGACTCTGCTTCTGCTAGAGCCGCTTCAGGAACTCCCGCGCCTCCGCCAGCATTGGAAAATTTTTCTCGTCGGCCTGGAACTGGGGGGGATGCACGCAGCGCCTGCCGCCGCGCACCCTTACCGGATGTTTCAGGTGAAGCATCTCGTGGTACACCAGATATTCCACTGCATACCTTGGCACCCGCGGATGGTCGAAGATGCGGCTGATCACGATGGCATTGTGGGCCGGGTCATAGTGTCCCAGTGAGTTCCGGGCATGATTGCGGCTCCATGTCATGCGAGGACGACCCAGCAAGCCATGAAAAAAGCGGGCGTTCAGTTCGTCGAAGATCAATTCCAGGTTGTAGTGGCTGCCTTCCGCCGAGTCGATTCTCTTGCGGCCTCGCATCTGCCGCAGCAGGTGGGCCTTGCGCGTTACCTCCACCCGTCCGAGATATTGCTTGTACCGCAGGACATGACCCGGATCGATGGATTTGCGATATAGCTTGGCAATCAGGATGTGCGCGATCGCCTGCAGGACGGGCGCGGGAGCTCCCTCCAGCAGGTCCGAAATGCGTGCGATCAATCTGCCTTCCCGCAGACGGATGGTGTTGTTGATGCTGGCAAAGGGGAAGAACTCCCCCTTCATCTCCGGCATGGGCGCGCGCGGACGCAGTTCACGGTAGGCATGCTCAAGAAGAGCAGTGACCTCAGGATTGGAGGCTCCCGGTTTACGCCTCGGGCGCTTTGCAACGCTTTCTGCCGGGATATCGGAAAGCATGATGTGATTCATACCGGAGCTTCGCGCATCGGGCAAGAACTAGCGAGGTACCGTGGTGGTGGAATCTACTGCTTCCTCTGCCTCTTTTGCCGTTCCTTCTCTTTTTCCTTCTCTTCTTTGGCGCGCTGCTCCTGGTCTTCCATAATCATGCGGGCGGTATCGAGCTGGGAGTTCACGGCTTCGGTGGCATCCTGCAGAACAAAGGAATAGCTGCTCGCTTCACGGGAGTTCGCGGCGGATTCAGCGGATTCCTTCAGTGCGCGGAGTTTCATCTGAAATTCCGTATCGGCGTCGATCAGCTCCTTGAGTCCCTTCCGCATATCCATTTTGCGGCTTTCATAGTCGTCAAGGTTGCGGTCGATTTCATCCACAATACTGACAAAATCCTCCAGCCGGTCGTGGATTTGCGCGCCGCGTTCCGACGACAGTTTGGGATCGGCGCGAAGCTGCTCGACCGCCGCCATGCGCGCGCGCACGTATAGCACCAGCAGCTTCATGCGCTTGTCGGGTTCCAGCGCCATCTCCCTGAGCTGATCGGCTTCTTTTTCGGTTAACGGATCGCGCCTTCGCACCTGCGGTGCAGGCGGTGAAAAGGTGGCAGAAGATGCAGGAGACAATGCCTTCGGCAACGGTCCGGAGGCTGCTGCAATCGAACCATTGCCCGCCTGTCTTGTGGCTGCCCCGGCATCCGCCATCAGCAGGAGGAGGGTAATTGCCGCCATGATGGGTAGGTTTGGCATCGCGTTTACCGTTTGAACATGTGATGAAGAAGCTCGGTGCGCGCGGTCTCCAGCTTCTGGACGGCTTCTCCGACGGCTGGCCGGTCGTCCACCGAAAGTGTTTTCCGGATATCTTCGAGACGGGTTGCGATCTTTCGCAGTGTGATCTCGGTCTTTTTCATTTCCTTGCCGGTATCCATGGCACTTTGCGCCGCCTTGGTGCCGTAGTCAACCACGTCGCGCAATGCAGATTCAGCCTGTGTGAAATCTCCGCCTTCGTATGACTTAGCCATAAGATCGAGCTGCCTTTCCGCCACCTGGGCATAGAGCCCGGCCTGCTTGCCGCGCTGCGTGCTTGCCGCCCTGGCCTTGAGCGAATCGGTCGATTCGTATTTTTCAGCGGCCATCGCGGGGATGCTCGCCAACACCAGCAGGATCAATATCGAGGTTCGTTTCATGGCCGCTTCCTGGAATCGCCAGCCCTGGGATCGATAGCCTTGGGATCGATAGCAATAATGCGATGACGTGCCTGCCACTCCTGATCTGGAAACCGGCCGTCGGCAAGTTCCAGAAACTTCTGGTAATTTTCGATTGCGTGTTCCTTGTCCTGCAAGTGATCGTAAGCCACCGCCCGCAGAAACAGGCTTCCCGCCGCTTCGGGCAGCAGCTTGGCTCGCGCATCCAGTGCCTGCAAGCAAAGAGCGTAGTCCTTGTTCTCAGAGGCGGCGAGCGCTAAATCCGTATAAGCCTGGGGCAGCTTTGGATTCAGCTGGACGGCCATGAGCAGCTCCTTCTGCGCCTCGCCGTACTGATGCTGCTGCACGAGCGCACCACCGAGCTGAGCCCGCATCTCCGGGTCATTAGGATTGGCCTGAAGCAGCGCCCGTAAGTGCTCCGCAGCCTTGTCGTATTTCCCAGCGCTGAGGTAAATCTGAATCAGGTCGCGCCGGGCGCTTACATCCTGCGTACCGCTTAGCCCAGCCTCCAACTCCGGCAAAGCGTCCTCTATCTTGCCTTGCGCCGCCAGCACGCGTCCGAGTTGGAGGTGCGCCGCCTGACGGTGCTGCGGGTCGGCACCGTCCTTTGGTGCTTGTTGCAGAAAAGCGCGAAGAGCCGCCTCCGCCTTGGGTAACTGCCTGCTTTGCAGGTAAACATCCATCAGCCCGCTCTGTGCCTCGGACGAGTCCGGAGCGAGCCGGGCCGCGGCGCTGAACTCCTTTTCCGCTACTGCCCAATCCTTTGCGCGCGCGGCTGCGTGCGCGGCAAGCAGGTGAAGTTCCGCGTTTGCAGGCTGCAACTCCGAAGCGCTTTGAAATGCCCGGATTGCTTCTGAGGCGGCGGCTTCCGTGGGAGGCTTGGCTTCCAGGGGCTTGGCTTCCAGAAGATGACCCAGAGCCACCCATGCTTTTGCCAGCGACTCGTTCTCTTGAGAGGATGGTTTCAGGCGGGTTGCCATGCGCAAGAAGGCTTCGCCATCGGGATCTTTTGCCCGGGCGAGAAGGAGACCCAGGTTCAAGGTGGATTCGAATATCTTCGGGTCCGCTTTTACCGAGTTGCGGTAGGCCGCGATTGCCTCGGTTGCGCGGCCCGTCTCCGTGTAGATCACTCCCAGGTCGAACCATATCCGGTAGTTGCCGGGTTCAGTGACGGCAAGCTGCTTCAGTTGCTGCCCGGCGCGTTCGTACTCTCCGCGCTCCATGGCGGCTTCGGCGGATGCGATTTCCGAAGCCGTGGTATCTATCACGCGATGTCTTCGGACCGTCCTGCCTGTGTTTTGCGCGTTCCCAGGGGTTGGAAGAAATCCGATCAGCAGGGACAACAGGACGGCGTGAACGGCCAGAACGGTGTTCGGCGGCCTGGGACGGCAGCGTGCCATAGTACAAATATACCCCTAACTGAGCTCTGTCCCGCCCGGGGTCGCCTCAGTTGCAGGGACGCTCCCGGCGTCCTCAATCCCGGAAGCTTCCAATGCAGGGTCCAGGGCTCCGGAATTGCTTCCGGATGTGGAAGGCCGGCGTTTGAGTCCGGGACTTTTCGTGCCGGGATTGCGGATTCCCAGCGACTTTGCCAGCCATTGCCCTGTATAGGAGTTGGGAGTACGCGCCACAACTTCCGGAGGACCAGCCACAACCAGGTGGCCTCCCCGGTACCCGCCTTCCGGCCCCAGGTCGATGACCCAATCGGCTGTTTTGATCACATCGAGGTTGTGCTCGATGACCAGTACCGAACCGTGCGCCTCAATGAGCTTGCGAAAAGCCGTGAGCAGCTTGCTCACATCGTCGAAGTGCAGTCCGGTGGTAGGTTCGTCAAATATGTAAAGAGTTCGCCGCCGCTTCCTGGCTTCTTCCGGTTTCCTGGGAGCTTCTTTTACCTTGCCTTGCAGATGTGCCGCCAGTTTGATTCGTTGGGCCTCGCCCCCGGAGAGAGTGGTGGCCGATTGTCCCAATCGCAGATATCCCAATCCCACCTCGTCGAGAACGCGTAGCTTGTCGGTGATTTTGGGAGCCTGCGCGAAAAACTGCAAGGATTCGCGCACCGTAAGATTCAGGACATCAAAGATATTCTTGCCGCGGTACCGTACCTCAAGCACCTCCGGCTTGTAGCGCGTTCCCTTGCACTCTTCGCAGACCAGCTCCACATCCGCCAGGAACTGCATCTCCACGGTGACCGTGCCATCGCCCTGGCAGGCCTCGCAGCGGCCTCCTGGGATGTTGAAAGAAAAGTGTCCCGCCGCGTAGTTCCGCTTGTGAGCTTCGGGAAGGGAAGCGAACAGCTCACGGATGGCATCGAAGGCCTTGATGTAGGTGACGGGATTCGATCGCGGCGTCCTGCCAATGGGCGACTGATCGACCAGAATCACGTCTTCGACATACTGAGCGCCCTCCAGCCTTACGTGCGAGGCTGGTGTATCCATCACGGAATCGTTAAAGTTTTCCCGTGCTTCCACCTGTTTACGCGCCATCAGCGCGGGGTATAGGACGTCATGCACCAGCGTCGATTTTCCCGACCCGGAGACCCCGGTAATCGCCACCAGCATCCCCAGCGGAATCGTGACATCGATATTTTTCAGGTTGTGAGCCCGCGCCCCTATAATCTCGACCTTCTGCGGCCCCGGCAGACGGCGCGCGTGAGGCGCCTGAATTTTTAAATCCCCTGCAAGGTATTTGCCAGTGAGCGACTGCGGGTTGCGGCGCATTTCGGCATAGGTCCCCGTGGCCATTACTTTGCCGCCGTTCTCGCCCGCCCCCGGTCCCAGGTCGAGAATCAGATCGGCGGCCTTCATGATCTCCGGATCATGCTCAACCACAAGGATTGTGTTCCCCATATCCCTGAGGTCGTTCATGATTTTAATGAGCCGTGCCGTGTCGCGGCTGTGCAGTCCGATGGAAGGTTCATCCAGCACGTAAAGCGTTCCCACCAGCCTCGATCCCAGCGATGTTGCCAGTTGAATCCGCTGCGCCTCGCCTCCCGAGAGAGTGGAAGCCAGCCGGTCAAGCGTCAGATACTCCAGGCCCACATCGTTCAGGAAGCGCAGCCGGTCGCGAATCTCCTCCAGCAGCTTGTCCGCAATCTCACTGGCTTGCGGGGTCAGAACAAGACCGGCCAAAAACGCAGCTGCATCCTCCACCGTCATGCTGCAAAGCGAGCAGATATCCTTCCCACCCACCTTCACCTGCCGCGCTTCGGCCCGCAGCCTGGCCCCCCGGCACTCCGAACAGGTGGAAAATCCCCGGTAGCGGCTCAGGAAAACCCGCACGTGCAGCTTGTACTTCTTGCGCTCCAGATGCGCGAAGAAGCCGCGTACCCCCGGGAATCCATCCGCGCCGTCGATAATGGCCTCCCGGTGTTCGGGCAAAAGCTCCTGCCATGGCGTATCCAGAGGGATGCCCGCCTGCCTGGCGAAGCGCTTCATCTCGGTTTGCAGGGGACGGTACTTGGGCTTTGTCCACGGCTCGATGGCTCCCTCGCTCAAGGTCATACTTTTGTCGGGAATCACCAGATTGAGGTCAAATTCCACGGTGTTGCCGAAGCCCTGGCAGCGAGGACATGCACCATAGGGATTATTGAAAGAAAACAGTCGCGGTTCCGGCTCCTCATACTTGAGGTTGCAGCGCTTGCACTCGAAGCGGTCGGCAAAGCGCCACCACTCCCGGGGGCCTTCTTCAGCAACACTGGAAGTCTGCGCCGGATTTTTGCACGATGGAACCGAGAACACTACCTCGCCCGTTTCGCGGTAGGCGATCTCCATGGCATCCACTACACGGGTTCGAATCTCCGGGCCGGTAACGATACGATCCACCAGAATCCATACCGGCTGGCTAAAGTCCAAATCCAGCAGCGACTCCGGCGTGGAAAACTCATACAACTGTCCTGCCTGAAAGAGCCGGGTAAATCCCTTCCTTCTCAGTTCGAACAGCATGGCTTTGAGCAGGTCGGAGCTCTCCAGCGCCTCCGCCCGGGAGGCTGTGGCCTTCTTCCTGCCGCGTTCCTTGCGAGGTTCGGGGGCGATCTGCTGTGCGGCGGGCGCACGTAGAGGGAACAATACATAGAGACGCGTGCCCTCGGGCAATGCTCCGATCACGTCCGCCACCTCGTCGACCGTGTCCTTGCGAACCTCGGCTCCGCATTGCAGACAGTAGGTGAGGCCCACCCGGGCAAATAGCAGCCGGAGGTAGTCGTAAATTTCCGTGGCGGTTGCCACCGTGGAACGGGGATTCCGCGTGCTGTTTTTCTGCCGGATGGCGACCGCCGGGGC
>DASZRZ010000416.1:0-6092 GCA_035548935.1 Terriglobales bacterium | reverse complement strand
GTGCTGATCCTGCGCTACCGCGAGCCCGATCGCCCCCGCGGATTCCGCGCCCCCGGCGGCCCGCTCGCACCCATCATGACCATCCTGAGCTGCCTGCTTCTCATGGCCGGCCTGCCCATCATGAATTGGCTCCGCTTCTTCGCCTGGCTTCTCATCGGACTGGTGATCTACTTCCTCTACAGCCGCAAGCACAGTGAATTCTCCCGATCCACCTGAATGATGCGAGAAATCCCCTGCTCCCCACGCGTATATATGCCGTTGACAAAATGGGCTGTGGGTGTACAAAGTGGGCCTAAATACTCTTGCATAATTAGTGCATCCCCGCTCAGGTCCGAAGTATTCTGCCATGTTTGAGGCTTACTTTGATGAAAGTGGAATCCACAAGGGAGCCGCAGTTTGTGTTGTAGCAGGCTTTTATGGCTCACACAGCTCGTGGCGGGCTATGGAAAGCCAATGGAGTAAGGTTCTGTCTAATGAGGATGTAGAAGAATTTCATGCCAAAGAGTTTTGGGGGAGGCACTCTGGAAAACGGATAGGACAATATGCAGGATGGGATGAGGAGCGAGCAGAGCGCTTTTTATCGCGCTTGGTCAGGGTGATAGAACGCAATCGTATTTTCCCATGTGCTCATGCGGTCGCCGTGGATGATTGGTTAGCATTGGATCTTGCAGATAGGCGGCATTTGACTGGAGGGCGTTTAAGAAATAGGAGATGGGTACGTTCTGGTTCGCCCGAGAAAAGCTACTACATTCCCTTTCAGTTTTCTTTGGTTGACTCGTTGCAGACTGTGCAACAATTGACCCACTACGCGTTTGATATTGATAAAGATTTTTCGCGGCACGCATTACATCTCTACCAGGAACTGAAAGCTGCTTCTGATTTTCCGCATCGACACTTTATGGGTAACTGTTTGTTTCCAAGCAGCAAGGATACTCCGGGGCTTCAAGCGGCTGATTTATTCGCCTATCTCACCTATAAGCATTACGTGGCATTTGTACGTGACAAGAAACCCCCTCGCCCCGACGCTATATTAATACGCTTGTTGCGGAACAAAAAAGCTGATCAGAAATTCACGATGATGCGGAAAGAGAACTTTTATGAGGTAATGGAGATGGAAAAAACTAGGCAAGAGGCTTATCAAAAGCTCCAAAACCAGCCTCCTTCTCCATTTGATTTAGAGCATTCCTCAGGTACATCCCATCGAGGAATGAAAAGCGGAGGTCGTACCGTATTCCGTCATTGCCAATATATTGCACCGAAATCTGAGAAGCTTGCGGCGTCCGATATCGTTCGAGTTGGAAGCCCTGTATTCGATCCACGGAAGGCAGATTTTTAAGTTCCACGGCTTCTCCTTTGGAGGGGGAGTACACTGCGGCTTTAAGCTTTCGGAAGCTCATTTCTAGCACGCTCCCATCATGTTGAACTCGCCTCGATTGTTGAATCGAAATGCAAAACTCAACCTTTGGTTGCCATGGCCTACAGCAAGTATATTAGGGGATCATTTGTACTTTGTTAAGGGGTAATCACCCTTCTGCCCGGCCTTCAGAGCCTGACCACCTTTGGAATCGTCCCGGTGGTGAAATCCTCCCCGCCTCCGTGTTCCAATACGAGTTCATGCTCCCGAGCGGCTTCATCCTCAACCTTCCCAAAGCCGAGCTTCACCTTCATCTCGAAGGTTCCGTCGATCCCGGGACGCTCAGCGAGATCAGCCTCCGTCACACCCGGCCCTTCACGTCCACCAATCCGTCGTACACCCCCGCTCCTGACTCCGGACGCCCCCTCACGCCCGAGGATGCCCTCGCCCTCTACACCTACTCGGATTTCACCGGCTTCATCCGGGCTTTTAAGACCGTCACCGAGTGTCTCCGCACAGCGGACGACTTCGAACTCATCACCTACCGCCTCATGCAGCGGTTGCACGCGGAGAACATCCTGCACGCCGAAGTCTATGTCTCTGCCGGCGTATACCTGTGGCGCGGCGGCGACTTCGATTCGCTCTTCGAAGGAATGGAGCGCGGACGCCAGCGCGGCCAGCGCGATTTCGGCATCTCGCTGCTCTGGCTCTTCGACGCCGTGCGCCAGTTCGGCCCCGCCGAAGCCCAGCGCGTCTTCGAGGCAGCCGCCCGCCTGCGCCATCGAGGCGTGGTTGGCATCGGAATCGGTGGCGACGAGCGGCAGCATCCCCCCGGACTCTTCCATCAGCCCTACGCCTACGCCCGCGCCAATGGACTTCGCCTCACCGCCCACGCCGGTGAGACCGCCGGTCCCCAATCCATCTCCGGAGCACTCGACGCGCTCCATGCCGAACGCATCGGCCACGCTCTCACCGCCGCCTCCGACCCCGCTCTTCTCGCCCGCCTTGTCGAGGATCAGATACCGCTGGAGATTTGCATCACCAGCAACCTGCGCACCGGCGTTTGCGCTTCTGCATCCGATCATCCGCTGGAACGCTACTTCCGCGCTGGGGCTCTGGTCGTTCTCAACTCCGATGATCCCGCCATGTTCGGCACCTCGCTCACCGGCGAATACCAGCTCGCCCACGACACCTTCGGATTTACCGAATCCGATCTGTTCCGGCTCGCCGCTAACTCCTTCCGCGCATCATTTCTGGATGATGCCCGTAAACAGCACTACCTCAGCCTTGTTGAGGCCGTGGAGCAACAAACCTGAATCGCAACCGCGCAGTAAACCTGTACGGCCTCAATTGCGGAATGAGTTAAGGGGGATTGAATTAAAGATGAGCTACGAAGATGAAAACGACGATCCCGCGCAGGAGCAGCAACTCGAATCCGACACCGGATGGCAATGCGCCAGCTGCGGCGAGTGGAATAACTCTTTCGTCGATGCCTCAGCGGGACGCCGCCAATCCTACGTCGAGGATTGCCGGGTTTGCTGCAAGCCCAATCTCTTAAGCATCGAGTATGACCTCGAACTCGGCCACTACCTCATCCACGCCGAGCTGGAATAAGTCAGCACGCACGCGTAGCAGCCGCCCTGGTTTCAGAAAGGCTGCGCGGGCGCAGCTCACCTGAGTATTCCCTGTCATTCCGAGCGAAGCGAGGAATCTGCTATGTTGGCCGCCACACTCTTAACGGGCACCCATCCTTCACGCAGTGAAAACCTCACTCGCTGATCGTGACCTTCTTCAGCACCTTCCCGGCTCGCAGCGTCAACTCAGCAGGCAATTTCACTTGCAGTACGGGCTCGTTCTTCACCTCGCCATCCACCCGCACCGCATTCTGCTTGATCTTGCGCAGCCCGTCGGTGACCGAATCGGCCATGCCGCAGCGCGCCAGAAGCTTGTCCAGCTTCACAGCCGGAAGCCCGCCGCTGGCCTTGGCGGCAACCTCCGCATGGGCTACCGTGAGGTGCTCAACATTCTCCGGCACCTGGTCGCGCTGAAAAATCGACTCCCACTCCTGCGCGCCCCGCCCAGCAGCCTCGGCATCGTGAAAATCGGCAACCAGCCGCCGCGCCAGCTCCTTCTTCACCGCCATGGGATGCGCCGCGCCCGCTGCCACCTTCCCCTTCATCTCCTCGATCTCCGCCATTGAAGCATCCGTCAGCAGCTCGTAATACCGCCACATCAGCTCGTCGGAAACCGACATCACCTTCCCGAACATCTCCCTCGGCGCCTCGGTAATTCCAATGTAGTTCCCCAGAGACTTCGACATCTTCTGCACGCCGTCGAGGCCCTCCAGCAGCGGCATGGTCAGCACCACCTGCGAGGGCTGACCCGAAGAGCGCTGCAGCTCGCGCCCCACCAGCAGATTGAACTTCTGATCGGTGCCGCCCAGCTCCACATCCGCCTGCAACGCCACCGAGTCGTATCCCTGCACCAGCGGATACAGCAACTCATGTACCGCAATCGGCTTCTCCTCCTCGAACCGCTTGTGGAAGTCCTCGCGCTCCAGCATCTGCGACACCGTATACTTCGCCGCCAGCCGGATAAAGCCCTCCGCCCCCAGCTTCTCCAGCCACTCGCTGTTAAAGCGCACCTCGGTCTTGTGCGGATCGAGAATCTTGAACACCTGTGCCTTGTAGGTTTCCGCGTTGCGCTGAATCTCCTCCCGCGACAGCGGAGGCCGCGTCACCGTCCGCCCCGTCGGATCGCCGATCATCGCCGTGAAGTCGCCGATGAGGAAAATAACCGTGTGGCCGAGATCCTGAAAGTGCTTCAGCTTGCGGATGAGCACCGTATGGCCCACATGGATGTCGGGCGATGTCGGATCGAAGCCCGCCTTCACGCGCAGCGGCTTGCCCGTATCAATGGACTTTTGCAGTTTTTGGCGAAGCTCATCTTCCCGGATGATCTCCGAGGAGCCCTTCTTGATGTAGGCGAGCTGATCCGCTACCGGAGCGAAGTTGGTCATCGTTAGCGATTATAGAAAATCGGCAGGAAAGCGGGCATGTCATCCCGGGTTATGGTGCTCTTAAGACTTCAGCGGCTACCACTGGAACCGAATCCGCCAGCCTTCCGGCGCGTGCCGGAAAGCTCCTCCGCCACCTCCACGCTCCCCGTCAGAACCGGATACGGAATCAGGTTCGCGATCTTGTCGCCGGCTCGAATCTGCGCAGGGGCATCCCCAAGATTCTCGATCAGCACCCGCACCTCGCCGCGATACCCCGCGTCAATCACCCCACCGGTCAGCGTAAGGCGGCGGGCCGCCAGTGAGGATTTATCGCGCAGCAGCGCGCCCATCCCGCGTCCCGAGTCGCAGATCAGCTCGATCGCAATGCCGGTCGCAACAATGGCGTTCCCCCGCGGAGCAATGGCTACGTCCTCGCAGGCATAAACGTCATAGCCGAGGTCCTCTCCCGGATGAGCCACCGTGGGAGCCTTGGCCCCGGGGCTTAGAAGTTGCACTTTGAGCGTGGTGGATTGGGATGGAGTGGATATGTCTGTGGTGGATAAAGCTGAATTGGATATGGCTGTGATTGTCATTGGGGCACTAAGCATTTCGACGAGTGTACCCATCCGGCGGACTAATCTCCACTCGCCTCGTTGCGAACGCAGTAAAAAATGCGCGCCGGAAGAATATTCAGCAGCTCAAAGTCCTGCCTTACGTTCTTGAACACGCTCCGCAGGTGCGGCAGCACGGTGGTCGTGAACTGGTACACCAGCATCACGCCGTTGGGCCTCAGGGCAAGATTCGCCTCCAGCAGAATGCGCTCCCGCGCCTCCTTGGGCAGCGTGCTGTAAGGGATCCCCGAGATGATGTAATCCGCCTGCTGAAGCCCCAGGCTGTCCAGAATCGTGCGCACATCCACCGCCGATCCGTGTACGACCTTCAATCGCGGATCGGTTACGCTCTCTCGCAGGTGCGCCGCCAGATCCGGGTTGTATTCAATTGCCACCAGCGTCGAGCCGGGCTGCATCCGCTGCAGAATTTCCGTGGTCAGCGTCCCCACCCCCGGACCGGATTCCACCACCACCCGCGCCGCCCTCCAGTCCAACTCATCCAGCAGGTGCCGCGTAAGCCGCCGCGAGCTGGGGATGACCGCCCCCAGCATGATGGGATTTTTCAGGAAGACGCGGGCAAATCGAAGCCGGGCGCGCAAAGACTGGGGATCATATTCCGTTCTTGCAATCATTCCGTACGCCCACCTTTGGAAATAGCCTGCGCTGCTCCGCAAATGGCCGCGGATCAGCGAACCGCAGAAGTTATCACAACGAGCCCTGTTTGCGCCGGGATTTCCGCACCCGGCCCCTCCCCTTCGCTTTTGAATTTAAGCGCACCCGCCACCAGAACTGGCCCCGCCGATGACCATCCGTGGGCGGCCCCCGGTTTTCGTTTGACACTCCTGTGAGGTTGCCTCACCCTAAGCCCAATCCACCCGCCATGAAATTAACCCCCCTCGATTGGACAGCCATCGCCGCATATCTCGCGGTCACACTCATCCTTGGCCTTTTCGTCCGCGCCCGTTCCGCCCGAAGTGTTGACGATTACTTCCTCTCCGGCAGAAAGGTCCACTGGTTGCTCGCCGGAACCTCCATGGTCGCCACCACCTTCGCCGCCGACACTCCCCTGGTGGTCACCGGCCTCGTCTACTCGCAGGGCATCAGCGGCAACTGGCTGTGGTGGTCATTC
>DASZRZ010000415.1:0-2130 GCA_035548935.1 Terriglobales bacterium | reverse complement strand
CGTGGTGGGCGCGAGCACAACGACCTGACGGTTATCGCCCACGGCCTTGAAGGCGGCGCGCATGGCAACTTCGGTTTTGCCATAGCCAACGTCGCCGCAGAGAAGGCGGTCCATGGGAGTGGCAGCCTCCATGTCGCGCTTTATGTCGGCGATGGCGTGAAGCTGATCTTCCGTCTCGTTGAACTCGAAGGCGTCTTCAAATTCGCGCTGCCAGTCGGTGTCGGAAGGAAAGGCGTGGCCGGGGGCCATGCGGCGCGAGGCGTAGAGCTTGAGGAGTTCGTCGGCCATATCCTTCATGGCCTTTTTCACGCGTGCCTTGGTCTTGGCCCACTGCTGGGTGCCGAGGCGGCTCAACTGCGGGCGGACACCCTCGGCAGAGCGGTATTTCTGGATCAGGTCGAGGCGGGTGAGCGGCACGTAAAGGCGGGCGGCCTCGGCGTACTCCAGGATCATGAACTCAGCGGCTTGTCCGTCGCCCTGGGGAATCTCCCGCAGGCCGTGATACTGACCGATTCCATGCTCGACGTGGACGACGTAGTCTCCTGTCTGAAGATCGCGAAAGTCGGAAGCGAAGGCGGCTGTTTTCGAACGCTGGCGCTGGGGGCGGGAGGCGACCATCTCGGACTCGTCGAAGAGATCGCGTCCGCCAAAGATGGCAAGGCGGCACTCGGGAAGGACGACGCCATCGGGGACGAAGGTTTTTACTACAGTTGTAGAAACATCTTCTCCCGAAAGATAGGCGGCGTCTTCCAAGTAGGTTTCGCCGGGCCGTGGGGTCCGGCTGCCAAGACGGAAGTTCACGCCATATTCGGTGAAAAGCTCGGCAATCCGCTCGACTTCGCCGGTATTTCCGGCGGCGAAGAGGACGCGATAGCCCCCGGCTGTGAGTTTTTTAATTTCCTCGACGATGGCGGGGATGGAGCCATGGTAGCGGGAGCCGGGCTGGGTTAAAAATGACAAATGTAGTTTTTCGTCCGTGGCTTCCTGTTGTTCTTGCTGTTGTTGCCGCGGCTGGCCGGGTTGCGGGCTATCCGAGGGCAGCGCGATGTGCAGGAGCTCCAGATCGATGGAGGGCAGGCTGTTGAGCCGCTGCTGCCACTCGTCGGGTTGCAGGTACAACTCAGCGGGACGGACCAGGTTGCCGACCCCGCTGCGCTCGTGTGCCTCTTCGACGCGGGACCACCAGGCGTCGAGGGCGCGTTGAACGTCCTCGGGCTCGTTGACCAGTACGGCAGGGTTGGAGAGCAGGCCGGTGACATCGTGGGAGGCCCCGGCGGTGGCCGCGTAGAACTCCCATCCGGGAAAGGTCCCCACGCCCCCGGCGCTGGCGGCGGATTCCATCACACTCTGGGAACCGGAGATTGTGCCCGCGGAGAGCCGGGCGTGGATGGTGGCGAGTGTGGCGGCGTGAACGGGGGTATCGGTAAGGGGAAGAAGGGCGATTTCATCTACAGAGGTAGTAGATCGCTGCGTAGCGGGATCGAACTTACGGATGGACTCGATCTCGTCGCCAAACAGCTCGATGCGGACGGGACGATCAGACTCCGGAGGGTAAACGTCGAGGATGCCGCCGCGCAGGGCATATTCACCGGGCATTTCGACCATGTCGGTGGCGGAGTAACCGATGGTGCTGAGATGGGCAAGCAGGGCGGCGGAATCGAGGGCTTCTCCCCGGCGCAGGATACGGGCGAGGTCCGCGTAATACTCGCGCGGCTGGAGGCGTGGGAGAACGGCGGCCACCGGGGCGATGACGATGCTTGCGGCTCCGCTTGCGATCTTCCAAAGGGCGAGGGCGCGGGCTTCCTGAATCTCCGGGTGGGGAGAGAGGTTTTCGAAGGGAAGAACGTCGGGAGCGGGCAGCAGCAGAATGGAATCGGTGGATACCGAGCCGGGGCGGGCGGCAATGTGGGAGGAGCCTTGCGGCGCACCGGTAAGTTCCGCGAAGGCCTGAACGACGGGAAGCAGCTCCTCGGCGGCGCGATTGTTTTCGACGACGATGAGCAGCGGGCGGTTGGCCGCACGCTGGAACATCGCCATGAGCATTGCTTTCGCGGTGGGACTGAGTCCGGACACACCGATACGCCCCGCGCCGCCCTTTAGGTGGGCAACGGCACGCGTGAAGGCAGGCAA
>DASZRZ010000414.1:0-2001 GCA_035548935.1 Terriglobales bacterium | reverse complement strand
ACGGATGGACACGGATGCACACGGATAAGAAAACCCAAACGGATTTAATGGACTGACCCCCAAAACTGAGACACTCAAAATTGGCACAACTTGCAGGGAAAGGGAACTGCGAGTGCAAGCCAGACGAGTGGGCATCAAGCGAGTAGGACGACACCCGAAAGAATTTCGGGAGATGGCCGTGGCCCGGATGAAGACCAGCGCCAACATCACGGCGCTGTGCCGGGAGCTGGGCATCGAGCGGCGTCTGCTTTACAAGTGGCGGGATCAGTTGCAGCCGGCCGAGCAGATCGGAGAACCCGGTCCTGAGAAGAGCGAAGCGGAACTGCGCAGGCAGGTGGCGCAGTTGAAGCGGTTGCTGGCTGACAAAGCTGTGGAAGTGGATTTTTTCAGAGGTGCCTTGCAAAAAATCGAGGCTCGACGCCGGAACAGTACGCAACCTGGCGAGACGGCATCTACGACCAAATCGGGGAGTTGATGACCCTGCAAGGCAACCTGAGCATCGAGCGGATGTGCCAGTTGGCCAGCGTCAGCCGGGCGGGTTTCTACCGGTCGCTGCAGCAGCGGGCGCCGGTGGAAGAGGACATGGAAGTCCGGTCAGAGATCCAGCAGATCTTTGCCGAGCACAAGCGGCGCTACGGCTATCGCCGGGTCAGCGCCGAACTCCGGCGGCGCGGCATGCTGGTGAACCATAAACGCGTGGCCCGGTTGATGCGGGAAGACAATCTTCTAGCCGCACAGCCCCAAGCGTTCGTGCTGACGACGGACTCCGATCACGATCTGGAAGTCTACCTGAACCTGGCCAGCCGGATGAAGCTCACGGGAGTGAACCAGCTCTGGGTAGCCGACATCACCTACATCCGGCTCAATCGCGAATGGGTGTATCTGGCTGTGATCCTGGACGCCTTCTCGCGCCGGGTGATCGGCTGGGAGTTAGCTCGGACCTTGACGGCGCGACTGCCGATGGCGGCTTTAGAACAGGCCCTGGCCGGGCGCGAACCGGCGCCAGGCGTGGTCCATCACTCGGATCGCGGCGTGCAATACGCATCGGGTGCCTATGTCGGTCTGCTCCAGAAGCACGGCATGATTCCGAGCATGAGCCGCCCGGCCAATCCGTACGACAACGCCAGTTGCGAGAGCTTCATGAAGACGCTGAAGCGGGAGGAAGTTCACGCCAACCAATACCGGGATATGGAGCACCTGCGGGAGAACATTGCGGCCTTCATCGACGACTACTACAACCGGGTTCGCCTGCACTCTGCTCTGGGCTACAAACCACCCGCGGAGTTCGAGCAATCTGCCGCGCCCGGACCGAAGTCGCAGGGAGCGACTTTGAGTTTTTTCAGGCATGGGGAGATCTTTCGATCCGATGTGGGATCCAACGAGGAAGGGAAGCCGGAGAAAACCGGCTCCTCGGACCATCGTCTCGATGAGTCTCCGGCTGGCTATTCCTCAGCGGGTTGGTCTCCACCAGAGCCCGCCTCCGCTTCGCCAACCGAGGACCATTCCGGCGGAGGATCGGCTGTTTGAGAAGGGAAAACCATTAAACGGCAAGTGTGCCAATCCGGTTTGTCTCAACAGAGGGGTTCACCCCACTTATCCGTGTGAATCCGTGTCCATCCGTGGCTGATCCCTTTTTGATGTTCCTTACCGGGCGCACTGCGCGTTGTCGGCCTTGACGTAGTAGGGCCGGAAGTTTTTGGACTTCGGATCCATACAGCCGCGCAGAGGGAGCATCTCGACTTTGCGGAACTCAACGGGGTGGCTTTCGCTCTGGAGCGAGACCCAGCCTCCTTCCAGCAGCTCGCCATCCGGCTTGGCCGCGGGGTCATAGCCGTTCACCGCGCCGCCGCCCACCTGCGGCTTCTCGTACTCCAGCACCTTCTCGCCGTTCACATAATGCCGGATCCAGCCGTCGCCGTTCACCTCCACCTCGACCCGCACCCACTGGTCGCCGTTATAGGTCTGCGATGTGGAGTTGGTGCAGTGGTCCGTGTGGAGCTT
>DASZRZ010000413.1:0-7324 GCA_035548935.1 Terriglobales bacterium | reverse complement strand
GCGGCTCCTTCTACTCACAGGCCACGCAACTGAATAACACGTTTCACGAATTTAATGCGAGCCTGCAAAACAGCTCCGGAAGAACATCCTGGGCGCTCTCGCAGCATTTCAGCTACCTCCCGGATTCTCCCGGCGGATTTGGTGGATCGCCCGTGTTGGGAGTGGATCCCTCAATTCTTTCTCTTCGTCCAGAACTGTTGGGAAATCAGAGCATATTCAACAGAATTACCCGGACAAACGCCACCAGCGCCGCTGAAATTCGTCTGCCGCGTGGGGCCAGGTCGAGCATTACCCTCTCGGGCAGCTATGGGCTCTTGCGCTTCGATGGCCCGGGGGCGGTGGACTCCGATCAAGGGGGACTGTCCGTAAGTTATGACCGGCGGTTGAACCGGCGCAGTAGTCTGGGCATCAACTACAAAGGTTCCGTGGTTCGCTTTGTTGGGACTTCGGGGCTGCTGGATTCGCACTCTTTTATTCTGGGATATACCCACCAGATCACCGGAAGAATGAGTCTGGAAGCCGGAGGCGGTCCCCAGATCACCAATCCACACGATATAGGAATCTCAAACCGGATCATCAGTGCAACACTGCATTCCAATTTCAATTACCGCCTTAATAAGGCGGGGGTCGGCTTGAATTATTCCCGTTCGGTAACCGGAGGCGCGGGGGCCTTCGGAGGATCTTTCTCCGATCAGGTGAGCTTTAACGCATCGCGGCCAATCTCGCGAACCGCGGACGCCCGCATGGAGGTGGGCTATTCCCGGAATGCCGACCTCACACATGCGAATCACTACAGCTCATGGTTGGCGGGCGCAAACATTAACCGACGCTTGGGGCGCACGGTCGCCCTTTTTCTGGATTACAAGATGTACTACCAGAATTTCACAGCATCCACGGCATCTCCTCTCCGGCACGTTTTGGGACTCGGGTTCAGCTGGGAGGGGATGCCCATTCGTCGCCACTAGGGAAATGATAGAGAGCGGAATCAGGATCAGAAAATAGAATGTTCGGAGAACGATCGCTTACAACCGAGGATTACGTACGCTTCTTAAAGCGGCGCTGGTGGATCATCCTGATCCCGGCCCTGCTGGGCCCTGTCATTGGGTTTTCGATCGCCAAGGTCGTGCCCAGCCGCTATCGTTCGCGTGCTCTGGTGCTGGTGGAGCAGCAGCAGGTCTCCGACCGCCTGGTGACGCCGGTGATCTCCGAGGGGATGATGGAGCGGTTATCGAGGATGCAGGAGCAGCTTCTGAGCCGAAGCCGCCTGCAGCCAATTATCGAGCGCGTCAACCTTTATGGGCCTGACACCACCAGGGTCCCGATGGAAACCCTGGTGGACCGCATGCGGAAGGACATTAGCTTTGAGCCCGCTCCGCAGAGCTTTGGCGCCACAAGTTTGCCGGGGATTCTGATTACGTTCGATGCTTCCAGCGCGCAGTTGGCGAAATCGGTTTGCGAGGAACTGACCAGCATGTTCCTCAAGGAAACTCTTCTGAACCGGGAAAAACAGGCGCAGGATACGACCGATTTTCTCACCCAGCAGCTGGAGCAGGCCAAGCAGAAGCTGGACGAGCAGGACCGGCGTCTGGCGGAGTTTAAGCGCAGGTACCTGAATCAGCTTCCGGGCAGCGAGCAGTCGAATATGGGACTCCTCAATACCCTGAGCTCGCAGCTCGATACAGCGACGCAGGCCGTAGTCCGGGCGGAGCAGGACCGGGAGTTTACAGAGACCCTGCTGTCCCAGCAGCGTGCCGCGTTGCAGGGTTCGGGAGATCAGGTGAGCCCGCAGACCACCGACGATCAATTGCAGCGCGCACAGGCCGAGCTTTCTGCCCTGGAGGCCCGCTACACTCCGGCACATCCGGACGTGGTCAAGAAGCGGCGTGAAGTTGAAACCCTGCGGAGCAAACGGGATGCCGCGGCATCGAATTCAGCCCCGGCCCCGGCGGCTACAACGAAGCGTGCGAGCGTAAGTTCGCCAGAGATTCAGCGTCTGGAGAACCGGCTTTACGAGTTGCAGCAGACGATACGGGAAAACAAGACGCGCCAATCCCGTTTGCAGGAGCAAATTTCTACGTACCAGTCGCGAGTGTTGGGCAGTCCTCTTGTGGAAGAGCAGCTCAAGCAGATTACGCGCGACTACGATACGGCTCTGGCGTTCTACAACGACCTGCTGGCCAAGAAGACGCAAGCCGAGATGTCCACAGATCTGGAACGGCGGCAGCAGGGCGAACAGTTCCGCTTGCAGGATCCTCCCAATCTGCCGGAGAAGCCCACATTCCCCAATCCGCTGATCTTTACCGGAGGCGGGTTAGGAGCCGGGCTTGCGCTGGGAATTGGCATGGCCTTGCTTCTGGAACTCCGCAGCCAGCCGCTTTATAGCGAGGCCGATGTGGAATTTTATCTTCGTGTCCCGGTGCTGGGGGTGGTTCCGCAGGTGATGTCGGGGAATACCAAGAAGGGATTCCGGAGCATTCGTGGCGGGCAAGGCGTGGAGGGCAAAGCGGCAAAGGTGGCCAAAGGTTAGTTATGTACGAAAAGTTTTTTGGCTTTTCCGCCAATCCGTTTAGCGTGAGTCCGGACCCGCGGTTCCTGTGCCGCACCCGGCATACCGACGAAGCGCTGGCTTCGCTGGCCTATGGAATTGTCGCGCGCAAGGGCTTCATATTGCTTACCGGCGAGGTGGGAACCGGCAAAACGACCTTGCTGAACAAGTTTCTGGATTGGCTGCGTATCACCTCGGTTTCCACGGCTTTCATTTTCAATCCGCGCCTGGAGCCGCTGGATTTTCTGGCCTTCACAATGTCGGAGTTCGGCATTCGCCCCGAAGGAAATACCAAGGGCGCCATGGTGTTGCAGCTGTATCACTGGCTGCTGGAGCGCTACCGCAATGGCCAGAAGGCCGTGCTGGTGGTGGACGAAGCGCAAACCCTGTCGTCCGACTTGCTGGAAGAGATACGGCTGCTTACGAACCTGGAAACCTCGACGGCCAAGTTGTTGCAGGTTGTGCTCTGCGGCCAGCCGGAGCTGGAAGACAAGTTGAAACTTCCGGAACTTCGTCAATTGAGGCAGCGGGTTGTACTCTGGTGCCGTACTTATCCGCTCAGTTTGGAAGAGACCACCAAGTATATCGACAGGCGTTTGCGTGTGGTGGGAGCTTCCTCGAATCCGCTGGGTCCGGAGTCGCTACGCCGTATCCACGTCGCTTCGGGAGGCATACCGCGAGTGATCAACCTGGTTTGTGAGCACGCGCTCATTGCGGCATTTGCCGATCGCAAGACCATCGTGACGCCCGATATGGTGGACAGGGTGGTACGTGAGCTGGATCTGGGTGATACCTATGCGCGCCCTGCGGGTGAAACGGCTGTGAATGTACAGCCCATACGGCAGACGCCCGCCATTCAGCGTGAGCCGGACATTGTACAGCCAGCGACAGGGGGGAATCAGACGATATGAGCCGAATTCGCGAAGCACTGCTGAGGGCCGAGCAGGAACGGTCCAAAGGTGACTATAACGAAGCCCTGGCCTCTCTGATTGGGCCAGCGGACGATCTGGTGGAGCTTTCGACCACGCCGGCGGAATCCGCCGTGGATCCAGCGTCGATTCTCGCTGCTGCACCTGGCAACCGTGACGTTGTATTCGAAAAGGCCGGGGACGGCGATCAGACGGGAGGTGCGCTGAGCCGTGTGCGGCACGAGGAATGGTTCCCTGCAGGAACCGTGTGCCTGAACTTCGAGTCGCGGGATGCGGTGGGCACGGAAGAGTTTCGTACACTGCGATCGCGCTTGAAGCACCTTGCCCAGAAGAAGCCCCTGAAGCGGCTGCTCATTTCCAGTACGCTGCCCGGTGAAGGGAAGACCTTCGTGGCGGTTAACCTGGCACAGGTGATTGCCCAGCAATACGGTACGCGAGTGCTGCTGATTGATGCAGACCTGCGGCGGCCTACCGTGCATATTGCACTCGGCGCTCCGCAGCGTCCCGGGTTGACGGACTATCTTTCTGACAACAAGCTGGATGAGTTTCAGGTTCTTCAAACGGGCTCAATCCCGAATTTGTACCTGATCTCCGCGGGCAAGCCTTCTCATCACTCAACCGAACGGCTTTCCGGAGACAGGCTGGGCAAGCTTCTGGCGAAAGTGAATGATCTGTTCGACTGGATTATTATCGACTCGCCGCCCGCGCTCGGACTCTCCGATACCAGCACCATTTCCAGTGTTTGCGATGGGGTGATTATGGTCGCGGCCGCGGGCTCAACCCCCTACGCGCTGGCGCAAAAGGCGCAGCGCGAGTTCCCGGTTTGCCCGATCCTGGGCGTGATTCTGAACCGGGTGGATGCCAGCCAGACCTACGGCAAGTATTACTACAACTACCAATCACGTGGTGAAAATGTGAAGGAAAGCGGGCTTTCCGGCGGGAGTTAAGATCGAGATCAGGGGCGAGGCAGAACGGAATGGCTTTCCGTTGCCTGAGCTCCCGAGAGCAGCAGTCAGGCGGGCATGGTTACAGGGATCTTCGGTTTAGCCGGGGCATCTTCTAAGCGCTGAAGTAGCCGCAGAGCTCCTCCCAGGAGCAGCAGCGCAATTACAAAGAAAACCACTCCACCCTCAGAATGCAGGCGTCCGGTAAGGAATCCCGGGTCAACCCTCACGGCAAGAATGGTCAATGCGGTGATACGGATGCCGTTCTTCAGGATGGCCAGGGGAATCGCTATGGCGGTGAGCAAAATGCGATGGGTGTTCGACCGTAGATTCAGATAGCCCGCCAGAAGAGTGGTAAGCATCAGGGCGAGGCTGGAGCGGATTCCACTGCATTCTTTTGCGATTTCAATTGCCTGTCCTGGCAGACGAAAGACCATGCCGTCGCGCAGAAAGGGAACCCCCAACATCCAGAACAGCAAAGAGGTTAATTCGGCACTGCCTCTCTGAAGGAAAATGATGATGGGATCAAGAATCGGCTCCGGAACCGGAACCGCAAACAGCATGAATAACAAAGGGAACTGTGCAGCTTTGAACGAGGCCACTCCGTAGAACAGGAGGAAGCCGCTGATCCAAAGCACGACCAGCATAAGGGATTTTGCCGAGAGCATCTCGACAGGGTCGTCGAGTATCCCGGTTTGCTTCACGAGAAAGTAAACAGCCAGCGTGACCCCGGCCAGAACCGCTGCAACACGAGCGGACGATTCTCCACGGGAGGAGATTACATCGCGTTTCCCGTACAGGAGAATTCCGGTCACAACCGGAATGACGACCAGATGCGAGTAGAGGTCGGAATTCCAGGAGAGCCGGACCAGATCCAGAAGCGTGCGGTAGAAGAGAGCTGCCAGCACCAGGGTGAACAGCAGAAACTGCATCAGCCGTGAAGAGTTGCTTGTGGATGCCAGGTTCAAGAAGATTCCTCACAAAGCCGGGTGCGGATGGGGCGGCGGTGGGGGGAGCGCATCCCATTGTTGAGCGCAGACTGGCTGCGCCCGTCTGCTGCGACGCTGTAGACAAGCTTTCCGTCCTGAAGCGACGCATAGGCCAGGCAGGCTCGTTGGCTGTCCTTGCCTTCGATCTTCCAATCCTTGCCGCTCCCGGTCAAAGTCATCGATGTGCGGTTGCGCCACCACTCGTCCACTTCGCGGGGAAGAGCCGTCCATACGCCGTGTTGGTCGCGAAGTCCGGAGATATATTCCATAAGGTCTTCATACATCCGGAGTTCGTGGGTTCCCTGAATATAGTCGGGATGCACCATGAAGCTGATGAGGCCGTGCCGCAGGCGGATGAGTTCGCCCTGCAGCCTCCACAGGTCGATGTTGCGCTCACGCAGGATGTAGAACAAAGTGTAATCTTCGACCGTAGTGAGGGGAAGCTCCAGTACATCCCCGATAAAGTACGGAAGTGCAGTACAGCACCCCCCTCTTTGGGGCTCTAGATGGGCGACGTTTGGCACCGACATGTCGTAGGAAAACTTTAGTGCATCGTACCAGTCGGACTGACGGTACATGCGGCCCGAGCGGAAACCGAGGGCGCCAACCCGGCTGGCATGGGTGTTGATTCTTTGCGCTCGCTCCAGGAAGGTCTGGCGGTCGTCGAAGAGCTGTCCGTCGTGATTAAGGTCGTGGATGTTGAGTTCGAATCCGCGACGGCGGATGGTGTCCAGCAGCTCAGGGGGGCAGTCGTAGCCTCCCTCGGGAATGAGCTGGAAGGACGATGGGATTCCATGGGACTGGCCAATATCCATCACTGCCGGGCAGAAGTCCAACCCCTGGGGCGTTTCGACATCGTGGGTGAGAATCGCCGCCGCGCTGGCGCCATCGGGCCAGAACCAGATGAATGGAATCGGTTCGCCGCCGTTGGCTTCAATGGCCAGGGCCATGAGCTGTTCCAGGACGTCTTCCACCGTGAAATCAACCGGCCAGTTCGGGAAGATGAGGCGCTCCCATCGGGACAAGACCAGCCGCTGCAAATGCTTTCGAAGCGAGACCGGGATTAACGAGCGGATCGAGTAGTAGGCCTTACGCACCAGGAAGGATTTTCCCAACACATGCTGGTTGGCATGGGCATAGCGTTCATTGCGTAGGTCATTGACCGTCTCAGTGGGGTCAAAGGACAAATAGACTTGCGATCCTTCCACCCTGGCGCGGTACAGATCGCTGTCCAAGGGAATTGCCGGGAAGGCGGTTGTTGGGCTTGCCGTGCGCGTGCCATTTTTTGCGGATGGGAAGGCCGCTTCTTCCGGCGTGCCGGATGCGGCGCCATCCCTGGCGAAGAAGTTTGCGCAATGCGAGTTACCGTAATGCCGAACGAAGGCGTCGATCATGAGATGTCTGTTCCGTAGATGGGAATCACAGTGCTCTCAATCTGGTATTGCCTATCTGGGAGCCGTCTTCCCGCGCGAACCGGCGATGTGATTTCGTGCGTTAGACTAGCTGTAGAAAAAGATCACAAGCTGGTGCTGGGGTGTTCGATATGTCTTTACGTCCTCTTGTGGCAAATCTGGACTTTTCGAATTTTTGTGCCTTGACGCTGGCTGCGCTGCTGGCATCTGCACTCCCCGTGTGGGGGCAGCTGGCTCCGGTTTCACCCAGCGAAGGCAGACGAGCCACCCGATCGGAACAGCTTGCGGAAGACACGGCAGAGATAACTGCCAAACGCGCAGAAATTCCGCCACAGACAAAAATCATTACCATCCGCTACCGCTGCGCAAACCCGGCGGGGACGGGCACCCAGACCTGTGAGACGGGGGTTACGCGGGCCGAATTTGATGAGCTGGTCGCGGCACTCAATCCCCAAATGGACGGGACCAGCCGGCAGGCGCTCTCGGGCGAATACGCGCAGTTGCT
>DASZRZ010000412.1:0-1757 GCA_035548935.1 Terriglobales bacterium | reverse complement strand
CGCGGAGTTTGAGATGCGCGCAAATCCGTGGCGCTCGGTTTCGATTTCGGCGGGGTACACCTACACGTCGACGCAAATCCTTGAGTCGCCGCTGGCATTCGATCCACTGCTGGCGAAGGGCGCGCCGCTGCTGCGGCGTCCGCGGCACTCGGGAACGATACTTGCCACATACACCGGCAGAAAATGGGGAGGAAGCGCCGCGGCGGTTTTTGTGGGCCGAAGACCGGACTCCGACTTTCTGGGACTGCTGCCTCCGGTAACCTACGCCGCTGGCTATGGAAGGCTTGATCTCGGCCTGTGGCGCAGGCTGAACCGCTACGCGACCGCATTTGTGAACCTGGAGAATGTAACCAACCGCCACTATGAAGAGGCCGCCGGGTATCCGGCGTTGCGGGCAAACTTCCGCGCCGGCATGCGCTTCCGCCTGGGTGGCGAGTAGGGCCAGGGACGATGAAGCGCGTACTGCTTTCGTGGAGCAGCGGTAAAGACAGCGCATGGATGCTTCATGTGCTGCGGCAGCAGCCGGATATCGAGGTCCGGGGCCTGCTTACCACCTGCAACGAAACCGTCCGCCGGGTGGCCATGCACGGCGTTCGGGAAGAGCTGCTGGACTTGCAGGCACAGGCAGCGGGACTTTCTTTGTGGAAGGTCCCGTTGCCCTGGCCCTGTTCCAACGAGCAATACGAAGCCATTATGCGCGAGTGCTGCCGCCGCGCCCTTGCGGATGGGGTTGAGGCGATTGCATTCGGCGATTTGTTTCTCGCTGACGTGCGGCAGTATCGCGAAAAACAACTTCAGGGCAGTGGACTTGCACCGCTGTTTCCTCTGTGGGGATCCGGCACCGCCGCCCTCGCCCGCGAAATGATCGCCGGAGGATTGCGCGCCATTGCGACCTGCGTGGACACCGCCCAGATTCCCGCATCGTTTGCCGGTAGAGAATTCGACGTGCGCTTTCTGGAAGAGCTGCCCGCCGCTGCCGACCCCTGTGGAGAAAAGGGAGAGTTCCACAGCTTCGTTTATGCGGGCCCGATGTTCGATGGTGAGCTGCGGGTGAGCCGGGGCGAAGTGGTGACGCGCGAACAGTTTGTGTTTGCGGATTTAACGGCGGAAGGGATTTCCGGCAAGAGTGGAAGCGCCGCGGCTACGGGTCTTCGCTAAGTTCAATACGATCCACCACGCCCACGATTGTCATGTCGATGGGCGACGATGGCCTGCCGGCGGCGGTCATGGCGGCGAAGCCCTCCTGCACCACCAGGACGCGGTCGCCTTCTCCGGCATCGACGGAGTCAATGGCAAGCACTACTTCGCCGCGATCCGGACCGTCAGGGTGAATGGGCTGGACCATGAGCAGCTTGCGTCCCTCGTGAGAGGAATGTTTGCGTGTGGCAACCACCTCACCCAGAACGCGACCGAGGATCATGCACCCACCCCAGCGGCGCGAGATGATCTCTGAGTAATCTGATCGACGATGCCGACGATGGTTGCGTCGGTGGGGGCCTCGCGATCCAGTCCGAGCACGGCTTCGCGGCCCCGGCAGAAGTAAACCGTTTCGCGAACACCGGCTCCCACCGCATCAATCGCAACCAGGGCGCGGCCCTTTGAAGTTCCGTCGGGCCTGATGGGCTGGATGAGCAGCAGCTTGTGCCCATCGAGGGGCGCAAACTTTCTGGTTGCCACCACCGTCCCGATCACCCTGGCGAGAATCATGGGCGCCTCCGTTGCAAGAAAGACCATGAGCGGTTGCGAGGCAAATTAGC
>DASZRZ010000411.1:0-7357 GCA_035548935.1 Terriglobales bacterium | reverse complement strand
GCCGCCATGAACGAAGTATTCGAGCGCGAGGCCGACGCTCTCATGAGGCGCACCGCGCGGCGTCCGCTGCCTTCGGGAAAGATGGGCCTTGTCGAGGCGATTTCCATCTCGACCCTGTTGATTCTGGGCGGCGCAGTCTATCTGGCATTGACCACCAATGTCCTTACCGCGGCGCTCGGTCTGCTCACCTCGGCGGTCTACCTCGGGGCCTACACCCCCCTCAAGAAGGTCTCGCCGGTTTGCACCTTCGTCGGAGCCTTCCCGGGAGCCATGCCTCCGGTCCTGGGCTGGACGGCCATTCGCGGCGGCTTCGATTGGGAAGCCCTGGTGCTTTTCGCCATCGTCTTCTTCTGGCAGTTCCCTCACTTCCTGTCGATCGCGTGGCTCTACCGCGAAGATTACGAACGGGCCTCCATTCGCATGCGTCCGGTGGTGGAAAGCGATGGAATATCAACGACACGGGAGATTCTGGCCTACTCTCTGGTGCTGATCCCTGTGAGTCTGGCGCCCAGTTTCCTCGGCATGAGCGGCAAGTTTTATCTTTATGGAGCCTTGCTGATGAGCACGCTGCTCTTCTGGTTCGGCGTCCGGCTGGCGGCATTACGGCTCCCGGCCACCTCTCCGAATTCCAAGGCTCAGGCGCGGCAGCTGTTGCAGGCCACGGTTTTCTATCTTCCGCTGCTTTTCGCTCTGATGATGTTCAACGTAATGATGTAGCAACCAAAAAGGAAGGCCGCGCTTTGGGCACTCCCTTTATCGTAGAATTAACCGTGCCCTTCCAACACACTGCAGAAGCTCCCGGCATTTCGCCGGACACGAACCGGCTCCACTCCCAGCCGCCGGGCCAGTTCGCCGGCAGCCTCCCCATGATTCAGGTCGAAGAGTTACGTCACAGCTACGACAAGCGCGTTGCCCTTGATGGCGTCTCCTTCAGCGTTCCCGAAGCGCAAATCTTCGGACTGCTCGGTCCCAACGGAAGCGGAAAAACCACCATGTTCCGCATTCTCTCCACCTTAATGCTGCCCTCGGGGGGCCGGGTGCAGATCGCCGGACATGACGCGGCGCGCGACCCTCACGGCCTGCGATCGCAGATTGGGGTGGTGTTCCAGGCCAAGAGCATCGATGGCAAACTTACCGCCGAGGAAAACCTCTGGCACGTGGGCCATCTCTATGGTTTGCACGGCGCGAAACTCAAGTCCCGCATCGCCGAAATGTTGGCGCGTGTTGGCCTGGCAGACCGTGCGCGGGAGCACGCCGAAACCTTTTCCGGAGGCATGCAGCGCCGGCTGGAACTGGCTAAAGGTCTTTTGCACCATCCCTCGGTTCTGCTTTTGGACGAGCCTACAACGGGGCTCGACCCTGGGGCACGCCGCGACCTGTGGGATTACCTGCACATCTTGCGCGACCAGGAGCGGGTAACCGTTCTGGTCACAACTCACCTCATGGAAGAGGCGGAGCGCTGCGACAGGCTGGCCATTCTGAGCCAGGGGAAGCTCGTGGCAATGGGAACTCCGGCGGAGCTCCGGCAGGAGATCGGCGCCGATGTGGTCCTGATGGAAGCCACCAATCCCGACACCCTCGCCGCAGGCATTGCCACTCGATTCGGCGTCACGCCGAAGGTTCTCGACGGCAAGGTCAGACTGGAGATCGAACAGGGGCACCGCTTTATTACCGACGTGGTGGAGGCTTTCCCCGGAGAAGTGCAGTCCATAACCGTGAGCAAGCCCACGCTGGAGGATGTCTTTATCCGCCGTACCGGCCACCGGTTCTGGAACGGGGATAGCGCATCGGAAGAAGGCACTACAAAACCTCACGCATCCAAGGGCAAGAGGGGCAAATAGTCCGGCAGACAGTTGCCGTTATGCAACCGGCGGCCCTGCCATGATGGTAAGACCTACTTAGTTTCAGGGAGAGAGCTTTGGCATCGCACACACAAGTAGCACCCCCGGCGCAGAGCACAGTGGGCGCAGCCGCTGAACAGCCTGCCGCCAACCCCATAACGGGGGCAATGCTGGCCGCAACCACCCTATGGTGGCGCGAGGTGGTCCGCTTTTACCGCCAGCGCTCGCGGGTTGTGGGTGTAATTGCTTCGCCACTGCTCTTTTGGCTGGTGCTGGGATCGGGAATCGGCAGTTCCTTCCGCAGCGGGTCCGGACACGGCAGCGAGAACTATCTGGACTACTTTTTTCCCGGCGCGCTGGTGATGATCGTGCTCTTTACCGCCATCTTCGCCATGATGTCGCTGATTGAAGACCGCAAGGAAGGTTTCCTGCTTTCCGTGATGGTCGCGCCCGTAAACCGTTCCGCGATTGTGCTGGGAAAGATTCTCGGTGGAACCACGCTGGCGGCATTGCAGGGCTTGATCTTCCTGCTGATCGGGCTGGCGCTCGGCATAAAATTTACCGTCCCGCAGTTCGCGTTGATTGTCCTCACGGTATTCCTGATCGCATTCTCGCTCACGGCGCTGGGCTTTGCCATTGCCTGGCCGATGGATTCAACCCAGGGCTTTCACGCAATTATCAATCTGTTTCTGATTCCACTTTGGCTGCTCTCCGGTTCGCTCTTCCCGCTGAACGGCGCTTCCGGATGGATACGCCTGCTGATCCGGGCCAATCCACTCACCTATGGGGTGGAAGCCCTGCGGATGCTGCTGTTCCCTGCGAGCGCGGCCCCCGAGTTTCCGTTGGGAATGTCGCTCTCCGTACTGGCGGCATTTTCCGCCGTAATTTTCACCGTGGCCTTTATTGTGGCCAACCGCCGCACCACACGGCCAGTGGCTTAAGACCGGTTCGTTTTTTATACCGCTTTTTCAGATGCCGCTTTTTCAGATGCCGCTTTTTCAGATGCCGATGACAGAAACGCTCGCCATTCTCCCGACCGTCAATGCCGTGCTCAACGGCGCCAGTGCAGTGTTGATCGCCAGTGCGCGCAGCTCCATCCGCGGCGGCAAGATCGAAACTCACAAGCGGCTCATGATTGCCGCGGTCGCGACCTCCAGTCTTTTCCTGATTTCCTATCTCTACTACCACTTTCATGTTGGCTCGGTGCATTTTCAGGGCAAGGGATGGGCGCGGCCCCTGTACTTCGGAATTCTGATCTCGCACACGATCCTGGCGGTCAGCGTGGTGCCGCTGGTGCTGATTACTTTGAAGGCAGGCCTTCGCCGCAACGATGCCCGCCACCGTCGCATCGCGCGTTGGACCTACCCTATCTGGATGTACGTCTCGGTCACTGGCGTTGTCGTTTACCTGATGCTCTATCACCTGTTCGCGGCCAGCTAGTTCCGGGGTGAACGAGGGTCAGAGGTCAAGGTTGGAGCAGTGAAGATGGAAGACTCTCGCATCGAAGCCGCAATCTCGCAAATTTCCACCCTCCTGGTGCCGAATGAAAAGCTGGAGAGCACGGCCGTTCAACGGAGGCTCTTCTCCTTATGGCATCGCCGGAGCCTTGTGGCGGCAACCAGTGGACGGTTTATCGGCGTCGTCCGGGGACTGTTCGGCAGCTACGCCCCCGACGATGTCCGCTGGCAGGATTTGAAAGAGGTTCGCATCAAGGTGGGAATCTTTGGCTCGGACTTGACCATTGTAGCAATGACGAATCCCGACCTCGCCATAACCGGCGCAATGCGAACGCTGTTCTACTCCGGACTGCGCAAGCGCGAGGCCGAGGCCGTATACCGGATTTGCCAGGCGCAGGAACAGGCATGGCGCGAAAAGCGGCGGGTACGCGAGTTAGAGGAGCTGCGCGCAAAGTCCGGAGGTTTCAACTTCGACGCAGCGGGTTCGCGCGCCATGGGAGCTTCCGCTGGAGCTGGAAGTGAAGATCCGGCACAAAGGCTGGAGCGTGCCCGCACCATGCTGGAAAAAGGCCTGATCAGCGACTCGGAGTACGAATCTCTTAAGGCCAGAATCGTTGGTAGCTTATAGTATTCCGCGCGCGGTAAACGCCCTGCCAAACTTGCATTCGGCGCCTACGCATGGCTATTGTCCGGCTGAGAATCGACATTTCGGGAACGGTGGGTGACGAAGCCTGGCGCAACCTGAAGCACTTTGGAGAGGCGCAGGCGGCATTCTTCGGGCCCGAGTTCGGCAGCAGCGGTTCCTGCACTCATTCCGCCGATACCCCGCATCCGGACGGCGAGTGGCAGGGCGCCGAGGTACTGGTTGCAACCAGCCTGCTGGGACAGTATGCGATGTCTCACTACCTGGAGCAGGATCGCGTGCTTGATGCGGACGTGGAGGAGTGAATCCCGGCATGGAATCTTCGCACAGTGTCTCCCCGGAAAATCCATCGTTGCCCGATGCTCCCACGGCGGAGCGACCGGCACGCAGCAGTATTCGCAATCGCATCCTCTTCTTCCTGGTGGCATGGGCAATCGTACTCATGCCGTTTCTGTTCTGGCGCAGCACGTGGTTCGGACGCCAACTGAGCGACCAGGAGCTTACCAGCTATCTGCTCGATGAGCAGAAACCCCGCCATATTCAGCACGCGCTCATCCAGGTTGGCGAACGTCTGGCGCGTCAGGACGCCTCCGCCGCGCGCTTCTACCCTTACCTGATCCGCCTGCGCAATCACCGTCTGGAAGAGATTCGCAGCACCGATGCATGGCTCATGGGGCAGGACAACACACAGCCGGAATTCAGGACTGCCCTGCTGGAGATGTTGCACGATCCCGCCCCGGAGGTGCGCGGCAACGCGGCTCTGGCGCTGGTGCGCTTCGGCGATGCCTCCGGGCGGCCGGAATTGCGGCGCATGTTGCAACCGGCAACGGTGACCGCACCCCAGGCGGGACGCGTTCTTGATCTCGCCAAGGCGGCGACAGCCATCCGCCAGGGCGGGACCGTCGCAAAAATCGAGAGCGCCGGGGCCACCCTGGAGTTGCGAACTCCCATTGGAGGAAGAGTCCGCTCCCTCAATGTTGTTAAGGGTTCGAACGTCGAGACGGGCGCGCAGGTGGCGCTCATCGAGCCCGCCGCCGAACAGGTGTGGGAGGCGCTTCGGGGGCTTTATTGGATTGGCCTGCCGGAGGACCTTCCCGCCGTCACTCCCTACCTTCGCGCCTCGCCCGAGCTGCCTGATCGCATTCGTCAACAAGCCTCCGCCACCGAAAAGGCTATCGAGGATCGAACCCACGAAGATCGCACGCGCAATGGCCACGCGCAATAGCCACCACGCAATAGTAATGACCCGCACTGACGCCATTCCTCACCGGAGGACCAGCAGTTGATCTCCCCTGAGAAGTGCCGCTCGGAGTACAATTCTTAGTCTCGGAAATGACCCCGCTTACCTACAGCATCATCATCCCGGCATACAACGAGCAGGAGCGCATCGGTGCTTCGCTCGAAAAGGTGATTGCGTACGTATCCCAACAAGGGTGGAGCGCCGAGATCATCGTGATTGATGACGGATCGAGCGATCGGACCCCGCAGATCGCGGCTGAATTCAGCGCGAAGACTCCCATGGTGCGTCTGGTGAAGAATCCCGGCAATCGCGGCAAGGGATATAGCGTCCGCGCGGGGATGATGAACGCCTTCGGGGATATTATTCTTTTCACCGACGCCGATTTGTCCACGCCCATCAGCGAGGCAGGCAAACTCTTCCGATCCATCGCGGGGGGCGCGGATGTCAGCATCGGCTCCCGCTGGCTCGACAGCCATTTGCAAACCGGACGTCAGCCCCTGTACCGCCAGTTAGTGGGACGCATGTTCAACCTGGTTCTCTGGGGAATTCTCAGGTTGAATTACCAGGATACGCAGTGCGGCTTCAAGGCCTTCAGCCGTCGCGCGGCACTTTCTCTCGCATCCATGCAACAGATCGAGCGCTGGGGGTTCGATGCGGAGCTGCTGTTTCTGGCACGTAAAACCGGAATGAAGGTGGCGGAGATACCGGTGGAGTGGGCGCACGATCACCGCTCGAAAATTCGCGTCTTCCGCGATGGATTCCGCATGGTGGCCGACCTTTTAATCGTTCGCTGGTACCAGATCAGCGGCAGATACAGCCTGGGACGCGCCGCGGCTCTGGCGGCAAAACATTAGCCCGCCGCCCCGGCGAGTACATGCCGTCCAACCAGCGCGGCTACAGTTTCCACCTGGCTCTGCGTCATCTCCGGAAAGACCGGCAGCGATAAAACCTGCTGCGCCGCACTCTCGGAGACCGGAAAATCTCCACTCCCATATCCGAAACCGGCAAACACAGGCTGCAGGTGGAGTGGAACCGGATAGTGAATACCGGTCTGAATGCCCTCCGCAGTCAGCGACTCTTGCAGGCGGTCACGGCCCTGAATCCGGATGGTGTATTGGTGATACACGTGCCGGTCGCCACGGGCCTCGGGCGGCAGCCTCAGTCCGGTATCCCCCAGCAATCGGTCGTAGAGTACGGCATGGACGCGGCGCATTTCCGTCCAGCGCTCAAGATGCCGCAGCTTCACTCCGAGGATCGCACCCTGAATGGCGTCCATGCGGTAGTTGTATCCCAGCACAGGGTGGTGATACTTCCTGTCCTGTCCCCAGTCGCGCAGCATGCGAATCTTCGCGGCCTGTTCAGGATTGTTGGTTACGACAGCGCCGCCTTCTCCGTAGGCTCCCAGGTTTTTCCCCGGATAAAAACTGAAGCAGCCCATATCGCTAATCCCGCCAACGCGCTTGCCTTTGTATTCCGCGCCGTGAGCCTGCGCCGCATCTTCAATCACGATGAGCCGGTGCCGCCGGGCAACATCCATGATTTCATCCATCCGCGCGGGATTCCCGTAGAGATGGACAGGAATCACAGCCCTAGTGCGCGGGGTAATCGCACGCTCCATGGCGGCTACATCGATATTCAGCGCTTCGTGATCGACATCAACCAGAATCGGGCTGGCGCCTGTGTACACAATGGCGGAAACGGTGGCGATAAACGTAAATGGGACCGTGATCACCTCATCCCCGGGACCAATCCCTGCCGCCAGCAGCGCCAGATGCAGCGCGCTGGTGCCTGAATTCAGGGCTACTGCTTCCGCTGCGCCACAATAGCGCGCAAACTCCGCCTCGAACTCGCGCACGGGTTCGCCAAGAACATAACTGCCGGATTCCAGAACTTTGGTGACGGCAGCATCAATCTCCGGCTTGATGCTCTGGTATTGCGCCTTGAGGTCGAGAAGGGGAATCACAGGAATCTCCGAAGAGATTGTAAATGGAGTGGGCTGCAATCTTGCGATTGCAGTGGCAGCCGGACAGCTTATATCAATGCCGCCTAAGGTCACTGGCCTGCGGGGGCAAGCCTAGATTTTGGAATCGACCTTGAGTGGCTGGCCCTCGAATGGCTTGCCGGTCTGAACCGATTCGGGCCGTCCAACGCTGTGGTAGATGAATCCTTCCGCAGC
>DASZRZ010000410.1:0-2282 GCA_035548935.1 Terriglobales bacterium | reverse complement strand
GGTGGCCCTGGTGGATATCCGGATGCCCAAGGCCAACGGATTTGAGGTCCTTCAGGCAATCCGCAGCCAGCCGCATCTTACGGGCACATATGTGTTTGCCGTGACCGCCTTCGCCATGGAGGGAGACAGGCAAAAGGCCCTGCTGGCCGGCTTTGATGGCTACCTGGCAAAACCAATCTCCCGCAAGGAACTCATCTCCACCATAAAAACCGCCCTGCAATCGCCCCGGGACGGCTCAGGCAAGCCCTGAAATTTGCTATTAAGTTATTACCATAACTATATACTTATCCGGCTCGCCCGCTTCTTCCGAACAGCCACTGCCAAATAACCAATGCGGCTAAACCTCGGCTTTCCCATTTTTGCTCATTTCCACCATGAGCCATGGCGGGATAGGATAGTTACTGTCCAGTACTTTCCCAATCAGGACATACATCGATTATGGGGCAGGGATGAAAAAAAAGCGTCTCGGCGAGGTATTAAGAGAACGGAAAAGAATCAGCTCCGAGGATCTTGAGCGAATTCTAACCGAGCAGCAGGCCGCCGCAAAAATGCTCGGTGAGTTCCTGCTTGAGCGCGAGTTGGTCGGCAAGGAAGAGATCGTCTCCGCTCTGGAAGAGGTGTCTCACTTCCGCTACGTGGATGCCCGTTTCGCAACCGTTGAGAAAGAGGCCCTCAAGCTCGTCCCCAAAATTTCGGCACTAAAGTACCAGGTGCTGCCCATTGTGCGCGAGGGCAAGCGGCTGGTGACGGTGATGGCTGAGCCCCAGAATCTGCTTACTCTCGACGAGTTGCGTTTCATGACCGGGCTGGAAATCTCCCCACGCCTGGGATTCCGCGGCGAAATACAGGCGGCCATCGAAAAGTGCTACTCCGAGGCCGAGGCCATTCAGGCCCGGTCGCTGCCCTTCGTGGAGCAGCTCGATGCCTCCGACCTGCAATTCTTCACGGCCAGCGCCAGCGAACGGAATAAGGCGGCCATGGAGGAGTTTGAAGCCGACCTGCGCAATGAGAGCACTCCCGCCGTACGGCTGGTCTCCGCCATTCTCTATGCGGCGGCACTCAAGAAAGCCAGCGACATCCATATCGAGCCTCAATCCATGGGAACCGTGGTGAGGGTGCGGGTGGACGGCGTTTTGCGGGAGCTGACGCATGTGCCTTCGGACCTGACCTCCTTCCTCGTCTCGCGTATCAAAATCCTCGCGGACATGGACATCTCAGAACGCCGGGTTCCTCAGGATGGCCGCTTTCTGGCGCAGATCAAGGACCGCCCTCTGGACCTTCGCATATCCACGCTGCCCACGCATGAAGGCGAAAAGGTGGTGATCCGGTTGCTCGACCCGGAAAGCACGCGCGTGGGGCTGGAAAAGCTGGGGCTTTCCCCTGACAACGCCAAGGCTCTCAATGGCCTACTGTCCGCTCCTCAGGGAATGATCCTGGTAACCGGACCGACGGGTTCCGGCAAAAGCACGACCCTATATGCGGCGCTGAATATTCTGCGCTCACCCTCGGTCAACATCATCACGATTGAAGATCCCATCGAGTACCGCATACAGGAGATCAATCAGGTACAGGTGAACACCAAGCAGGGACTCACCTTCGCCAATTCCCTGCGGTCCATTCTGCGGCAGGATCCCAATATCATCCTGGTGGGCGAGATTCGCGACCAGGAAACCGCTGAAATTGCGCTACAGGCGGCGCAAACGGGCCACCTGGTCCTCTCCACCCTGCACACCAACGACGCCGTGGCGGCCATTACGCGTCTTCTTGATTTGGACGTACCGTCGTTTCTCATTGCGGCATCCGTCAGCGGCATTATGGCCCAACGGTTGGTTCGAAAGCTGTGCGCATGCCGCACCGAGGCCCCCATCACATCCGAATACGCTTCCCGGTTGCTGGCCGCAGGCATTGTGGATTTCGAGAACAAGATGTACCTGCCCAACGGCTGCAACATTTGCGATAACAGCGGCTACCGGGGCCGCGTTGGGATTTACGAAATTCTGTTGATGGACGAGCAGATTCGTTCCGCCATGCGGAATGGCGTGCGGGACGAGGAAGTTCGGAACCTGGCTCGCAGCGGCGGCATGCGCCTGATGCAGGAAGATGCCCTCGATAAGGTCAAACAGGGCGTTACGACATTGGAAGAGGTACTGCGCGTCGTGCCATTCGACACCGCCGTGACCATCCGGTGCCGCAATTGCGGAAAGGCGCTGGCTCCGGCTTTCCTTTTCTGCCCTCACTGCGGCGCGGGCACACGTCATGTCGGAAATGGCGCCCCGCGTGCC
>DASZRZ010000409.1:0-8131 GCA_035548935.1 Terriglobales bacterium | reverse complement strand
AGGAACGGTCCGACGGCAACCGGACAGCATTGTCCCGAGGGCTGGACGCTCTATCCGGTGGAGGGTCCGAAGTTCAAGGGAGAAGACGAGGCGATTACCGACTGGTTCTACCTGAACTGGACGGACCAGTTCAACATCCTTCAACTGGGCACAGACACGCAGGTTGTGACCGGCACTGCCTCCGACTCGCTGATTGTATTTCAACCCAAGACCAAGCAGTGGATTACGATGCGGCTGCCCTATCCGATGGGCTTCTATACCCGGAACCTGGACGGAAGAATTGACGACCCCAAGGCCGGTTGGAAGGGGCGTGGCTTGTGGACTGCAAACGAAAGCCGCGTCATCTGGCACAGCGAGGGAGGAAAAGGAACGCTGAGCCAGATGGCTCACTTTCAGCTTCGTCCCGATCCGCTTGCCAAGTAAACCCATCCTTAGGAGGATGAGGATGTTTCCTGCCAATCGCACGATTAGCTTCGCGGCAGTTCTCTTTGCACTTTCGCTTGGACCTCTGAGTAGTCCTGCATTCTCCCAGGCGGAATTCTCCGGTCAGTGGGGCCAGGAGATCCATGAGGACGAGCCCGAGAGGCGGCCCGGACCCGAAATTGGGGACTATACCGGATTACCCATCAACGACGCGGCACGCATGAAGGCAGACAGCTGGGACCCGCAGAAGTGGGAGATGATCGAACACGAGTGCGAGGCGATGCCAGCGGATTATGCCGCGCGCGCCCCGGGCGACATACGGGTAACGCCCGAGGTGGACCGGTTCACACAAGGAATTATTGCCTGGCATTCCACGGTGCGAATCTGGCTGCAGGAGCGGATGATCTATATGGATGGGCGTCCGCATCCCACCCGGCACGCTGCTCACACATGGCAGGGCTTCTCAACCGGTGAATGGGAGGCCGACATGCTGAAGGTGAAGACGACTCATCTCAAAGAAGGATGGCTGAAGCGGAACGGTCTTCCCCGCAGCGTGAACGCCACCTTGACGGAATATTTTATCCGTCACGGCAACTATCTCACGCTTGTCACCAACATAGAGGACCCGGCATATCTGACGGAGCCGCTCATACGAAGCTCAAATTGGATTCTCGCTCCGGGGGACCGGCTCCTGCCTAACTATTGCCTCCCAAGCGTTCACGTGTCTCATCCCAAAGGCTGGGTTGCGCACTACCTGCCGGGAGAAAACAAGTGGCTGAATGAGTTTGCGTATAAGTGGGGGATTCCAGTAGAGGCCGTTCGGGGCGGCGCGGAGACGATGTATCCCGAATATCAGGAGAAATTGGCGAAGATGCCACTACCCCCCACACCATCCGCAGAGAAGAAATAATGAACAGGCCTCGTCGGATTTGCAAGAGCTTATCGCGGTTTCTGCTCGCGCTCGTCATCCTGTTTGTATCCGCGGGCGTTCAGTCCTCCGCGCAATCGAATCCAGGTACTCTTCAACAGGGCCAGGGCGCCCCTCAGCAACCTCCCCGGAGCGAAGAGGGTCTTGAGGTCCTGCACGTTCAGGGGAACGTTTACATGATCGCGGGCGCGGGTGGAAACATTACGGTGCAGTTAGGGGATAACGTTATCGTCGTGGACAGTGGCGTTACAGACATGAGCAAGGAGGTCTTGGCGGCAATCCAGAAGCTGACCACCAAACACGTTCTCTTCATCATCAACACCAGTGATGATTGGGACCATGTCGGCGGTAATGAAACGTTGTCCAAGGCAGGCTGGGCACTGCCGGATTCGGGGCTGAATCCGATACGGGTGGACACAAGTTCCCTTCTGCCCGGTAATTTGCGCGCGGGGGCGTCAATTATCGCGCATAACAATCTTCTCGACCGGATGAGTGCAAAAGATTCTACGGTTCCTGCGGGCCTGCTGCCTACCGATACGTATTCCAATGACGACTGGAAGCTGTATAACGGCGAGGCGGTGTTTATCACTCATCCGAATAATGCGCACACGAATGGCGACAGCTATGTACTCTTCCGCAAGTCCGATGTTATAAGCACCGGGGATATTGTCACCCTGGAAAGCTACCCGGTCATCAACGAGAAGACCGGTGGCACTATCACCGGTGTACTCAACGCGCTGAATCAGATCCTCGATCTTATGGTTCCCAAGGAAAACGAAGAAGGCGGCACCTATGTCGTACCCGGTCATGGACGCGTCTGCGACAGAAACGACATAGCGAACTACCGGGACATGGTCACCATTGTGCGTGACCGCGTCCAGAGCCTGATCCGGAAAGGAATGACGCTGCAGCAGGTTCAGGCGGCAAAACCAACGCTCGACTACGACCCGCTCTACGGGACCACAACCGGAAGCTGGACTACCAACATGTTCGTGGAGGCTGTGTATCGCGAACTAAGCAAGAATGCGGCAAGCAGCGGCGCGGCGCGAAAGATCACCAAAAACAATCGAAAGAAAAATGGTGGGGGGCGATGACCAGAGCCCGGGCCATGCGGATTTACTTCCTCCAACGTTTTGCCGTTCTGGCAATGCTTACATTTTTGTCGAGTCAGGTGGTGAACAATGCAGCCGCCCAGGCCCCGGCATCGGCTGGTCCGGAAAACAGGGCTACAACCGCCAAGGCATCCGCTTTGATTGACTTGACCGGCTACTGGGTATCCATCGTGGACGAAGATTGGCGATGGCGGATGATTACGCCAGCCAGGGGCGATTATCCCGGAGTTCCGCTGAATGCCCAGGGCCGCCGGGTGGCCGACATGTGGGATCCGGTGAAGGACCAGCGCGAGCTCAATGAGTGCCGGGCATACGGCGCCGCGGGCATAATGCGCATACCGGCGCGTCTGCACATCACCTGGGCCGGCGACAATACATTACAGATGGATACCGACGCCGGTATGCAGACAAGACTCTTCCACTTTGACAGCATCAAGGAACCCGAGGGTGAACCGCAGTGGCAGGGATATTCCGTGGCCACATGGAAAAAGCAACTCCAAAGGGCCGGCTCGGCAGGGTTCATTCGAGCGGGAGTACCGGGCAAGGGAGGGAGCTTGCAGGTGATCACCACACGCATGCGGCCCGGCTACCTGCGCAAGAACGGGGTTCCTTATAGCGGAAATGCCGTCTTGACCGAGTTCTACGACCGCTACAGCCTGTACGGCAACTCCTACCTGATCGTGACCTCTGTCGTGGAGGACCCGCAATATCTGGAAGGACCGTTTATTACCAGCGAGCAGTTCCGCCTGGAGCCGGATAATTCCAAATGGAATCCCACCCCGTGCCGTCCTCTATGGCCCCTGGCTCTCTCGCCACACTAGTCGCGTTGCCTGCACGGGTTCCAACGATTCGAGTTGCTCTCTCGCAGGGGGTAGCGGCAGCGTTGCCCGGGCATGAGGAGTAGTCAGGATGGCGAAAAGAATTGGCTCCTCAGGTAGGACTCGAACCTACAACCCTCCGGTTAACAGCCGGATGCTCTGCCATTGAGCTACTGAGGAATGGTGTGCGGCACGAAGGCGCTGCCGGGCGATGAAAACGGGGGACTTACGAATCGCCTCCATATTTATAGCCGAATTCAGCGGTTACGTAAAGATACCGGCGCCCAAAACCCGGGATTTGCGGTGCAAAGTTTTTCCATCGCCGCAAACGCCGGGCTATGCCCTCATCGGCCCGGCCTCGAATAATCCCTTCCATTGAACTTATTCCTGCCCGGAACCGCCCTTGGCGCTGCTCTTTCCCCCGCCCACGTACCGGACCCTCCACAGGCTGTTCGAAGCATCGTCGGAAAACAGAAGCGAGCCATCGCGCGCCACGGCAACTCCCACGGGGCGTCCCCACACCTGCGTATCGTCCATCACCATGCCGGTAACAAAATCCACGTATTCGCCCGTGGCCCTGCCGCCCGGGGCCGGCAGGAAGACGATCTTGTAACCCGAAAGCTGGCTGCGCTGCGAAGAGCCGTGCAACGCAACAAACGCTCCCTCGCGATACGGCTTGGGGAAGGACCTGCCGGTATAGAACGTAAACGACAAGGGCGCCGAATGCGACTGGTATAGAACGTCGGGCGTAAGGACCTTGTCCTTCAGTTCGGGCCGCTCGGGAATGCGTGTATCCGCGTGGGGGCCGATGTAGTACCACGGCCAGCCATAGAATCCCCCGTCGGTCACATGGGTGGTGTAATCGGGAACAAGGTCATCGCCGAGGCGATTGCGCTCGTTGACCGAGGCCCAAAGCTCCCCGGTCTGGGGATGTGTGGCGATTCCCGTGGCATTTCTGATGCCGGTCGCATACACCCTCCTTCCCGAGCCGTCGGGATGAAACTCTACAATGCGGGCCCGCTCCGCCTCCTCGGGACTGTCTTCAAAGTCATCCCTGGAGCCGATGCTCACGTAGAGCTTTTTCCCGTCGCGGGAGAAGGCGAGATCGCGCGTCCAGTGAAAGCTGCGCATATTTTTGCCCGCTGGCAGTTCGGGAACAATTATCTCCGGCTTGCCGCCTGCTTTGAGTCCGCCCCTGGCATAAGGAAAGCGCACCACCGAATCGGTATTGGCTACGTACAGATAGCGCGGATTGGCTCCGGGGGGATAAAACGCAATCCCATAGGGCAAGCGCAGACCGTCGGCGAACACTTCCCTGCTGGACTCTTTCCCATCGGGGCCCATCCGGAGGACCAGAATCTTTCCCGCCTCGCTTTCGGCAATGAACAGGTCTCCATTGGGAGCGCAGGCAATGCGCCGGGGATTCTCCAACCCGGTGGCAACCTGCTCCACCTTGAAGCCGGCGGGAGCCATGGGCCATGCATCCTGCGGCCTGGGAACTACTTTGTAACGGTGGATATTCTGCGGCGAGGGGCTGGGTAAATCCGCCGCCCGGACGTGATGACGGTCCCCGGGCTTGACGTTCGACCAGTCGTTGGACGGGCCCTGTCCCTGGGGAGCCATGGCAGGACTTTGCGCCTGCGCCCAGGCCGCGGCCAGCACAATCGTCCATAAGCATCGCAACGCGATACGATTGTGAAAGGCGATACGATTGCGAAAAACGACACGATTGCGAACTTCCCGCATAGCCGTCACCCTTCGATGGCGCAAACCACCCCGCGATTGCGCCGCGCGGAGCTTAACGCGATGCGCGCTGTTGCGACCCCGTGTAGGTAACGCGCCATACGCTGTTCGAAGCATCGTCGGAAAAAACCAGGGAGCCATCCTGTGTCTGAGCAATGCCCTGAGGACGGCCCCATACATTGGCGTCATCCACCACAAACCCGGTGATGAAGTCCACGTACTCGCCGGTCGCCTTCCCTCCGGGCGCAGGCACGAAAACAAGTTTGTATCCGGTGCGTTTGGCGCGATTCCATGAGCCATGCAGGCTTACAAAAGCGCCGTTGCGGTACTGCGCCGGAAACTGCTTGCCCGTGTAGAAAAAAACCGAGACCGGAGCGGAGTGCGACTGGAAGAGCACGTCGGGTACGAGAACCTTGCTCTTCATCTCCGGCTTCTCGCCCATGCGGGGATCGTGATTCTGCCCGATGTAATACCATGGCCATCCATAGAATCCGTTATCGACAATATGCGTCACGTAGTCGGGGACTAGATCGTCGCCCAGGCGGTCCCGCTCGTTCACGGTTATCCAAAGCTGGCCCGTGGAGGGATGGCGGATCAGCCCGACCGGGTTGCGGGTTCCGGAGGCATAAACCCGTCTTCCGCTGCCGTCGGGATTCATCTCAAGTACATTGGCGCGCTCGTTTTCCTCGGCGGCATCGCTGATGTTGTTTTTGGAGCCGACCGCCACATACAGCTTTTTGCCATCCCTGGAAAAAGCCAGGTTGCGTGTGGAGTGGCCCCCGCCGAATTTGCCGCCCCCCGGGATGTCGGCAATCTTTTCCGCCGCGCCCCGCGCCTTGAGATCGCCATTGCGATAGGGAAAGCGCACCACGGAATTGGTATTCCCCACGTAGACATATTGCGGATTCGAGCCCAGGGGATAAAAAGCGATTCCGTAGGGTTGGGTCAGGTCCGAAGCGAAGGTTTCGCGGGTGGGTTCCTTTCCAGCGCCATTCAGGCGAAGGATGGTGATCTTCCCTCCGCCGTTTTCCGCCACGAATAAATCCCCGTTGGGAGCGGTGGTTATGACCCTTGGATCTTCAAATCCCATGGCCAACTGCTCAACGGTAAATCCGGCAGGCGCCTTCAACATCGCATCCGGCGGACGCGGCACCACCTTTGAGAAATTCGTGGCCGACTCGGTGTGATTGGGCGCGGGCAAATCCGCAGGGCTCACCTTGTGGCGGTCTCCGGGCAGGTTATTCGGCCAGTCGTTGATTGTGCCTTGACCTGTCTTGGCCGCCATGGCGCCTGATGTTTGCGCAGCAGCGAAGGGCGCTGCCAAGGGAACGGCAACAAAAACAAACAACGCCAGGCGCAGAGATAGATAACGAAATTGATTGTTCACAGGCGGCATCCTTCAGATCAAGAGATCGCAGATCAAAAGATCACAAATCACGAATCACAGATCACAGATCACAGATCGAAAAATCACGAATCCAATACTCACAGACCGAATGGATTCCCCTTTACCGCGATGCCCGGGATTGTTCCTTCTCCCCGGTGTACGCCACCCGCCACACGCTGTTGGATGCATCGTCGGTGAATACCAGCGAGCCATCCTTTGCCTGGGTGATTCCCACGGGACGGCCCCACACATTGGTATCGTCCACCACGAAGCCAGTGACGAAATCCAGGTATTCGCCCGTAGCCTTGCCTCCGGGCGTGGGCACAAAAACAATTTTGTAGCCGGTGCGCCGGGCGCGGTTGTGCGATCCGTGCAGAGCGATAAAAGCACCATTTCTATACTGAGCAGGAAAACTCTTTCCGGTATAAAACGTCAGCGAGAGCGGCGAGGAGTGCGCCTGCAGGAGCACGTCGGGAATGATCACCTTGCTCTTCATCTCCGGATTTTCCTTCATGCGCGGATCGTGATTCTGCCCGATGTAGTACCACGGCCAGCCATAGAATCCCCCGTCGACGATGTGAGTCGTGTAGTCCGGAACCATGTTATCGCCGGTAAAGTCGCGCTCATTCACGCTGACCCAAAGCTGGTTGGTGATGGGATTCAGAGCGATTCCGGAAGGGTTACGTATGCCGGAGGCATACACCCGCTTGCCGGTGCCATCGGGATTGAATTCGAGGACATTGGCGCGCCACTTTTCTTTATCGTCATCGTTGAGATTGGTGTGCGAACCAGCCGCCAGATAGAGCTTTTTGCCATCCTTGGAGAAGACCAGATTACGGGTATAGTGGCCGCCGCCGAAGGCGCGCCCGCCGTCGAACTCGGCGAGCTTTTCCGCGGGACCGCGCGCTTTGAGATCGCCATTGCGATAGGGAAAGCGCACCAGCGAGTTGGTATTTCCCACATAGACGTACTGCGGGTTGGGTCCCGGGGGATAGAAGGCGATGCCATACGGCAGAGTCAGGCCTGACGCGAAGGTCTCCTTGGTGGCCAGCTTGCCGTTGGCATCCAGACGGATGACAACGACGGTGGAGATATTTTCGGCAATAAAGAGGTCGCCGTTGGGCGCGGCCACGACGTTGCGCGGCTCGGCCAGGCCGGTTGCAACCCTCTCCACCTTAAAGCCCTCAGGAGCCACCGGCCAGGCGCCCTGAGGTTGTGCAACAGTCTGAGAGCGATTGGTGGTCGAATCGGTGGAGAAGGGTTGGGGCAGCGCGGAGGGAGAGATGCGGTGGCGCAGTCCTGGCCTGGCAGCCGACCAGTCATGATCGTCGGGCGGCGCCGTTCCCTTCTCATGGGAGGGCGGCGGGGGGGTATTAATCTGCGCCCAGGCCGCGCACGGCGCAAGCGAAATGGCGGCAGACAAGGCAAGAACGGAAATCAGTTGCGACTGGCAGTTACGTTTTTTATCGGGCACGTTGTCGTTCCTCGCAGCAAGTAAGTTTGTTCAAACTAAGTTAGTTCAACCTTGGTTTGTTAAGTCTTTGGCCCGGCTTCTATCGCGACGCCCGCTCCTTGCCACCCTCATAGCTCACCCGCCACACGCTGTTGGAACCATCGTCGGTAAAAATCAACGAGCCATCGCGCGCCACGGTAACTCCCACCGGACGGCCCCATACATCGGAGTTATTCACCACAAAGCCAGTCACAAAGTCCATGTACT
>DASZRZ010000408.1:0-6389 GCA_035548935.1 Terriglobales bacterium | reverse complement strand
TACCTGGCCGACTGTGAAGACTCCTACCAGGCCTACAATGGCAAGGATCCTGCGCCGGCGTTGAACCGGGTGTACGTCGAAGCGTTCGAGTCGGCGGCCAAGGCTGCCGGCCTTGAGCGGATGGCGCGAGCGTTATCTAGCGAGGGGCGGATTGCCCTTGATATGAAGCCGTGGATTGAGGCCGGGTGGGATGTTATGCCCCAGGCATACTGGAATGCTTACGCGGTTTATCAGCCCAGCAAATGCATCGATTTCTATACGAAAGAAGCCGGCTGGCCCATCGAACGCATTCATCCGACCATCGGCACGTTCACGAGCGAGGGCGAAAAGCGAGTGGTGACGCTGGAGCAATACGCGGCCGACCTGGGTAGCAGGGGCACGGTGGGATTCTCTTTCTACCTGCCGGAATCATACCTCACGCAGACCAACATCAGCGGTTACGAACAGCTCGGGCGGATGAGCGGCCCCCCAACGGGCGCGGGCTCGGATTCGCTGGATGAATTCATTGAGCACCTGATGGTCGAGCGTGATATTCCGGGGCTCTCACTCGCCATCGTCCACGGCGGGGAGATCGTGAAGGTAAGGGGCTATGGGTTCGCGGACCGGGCGAGCCGGAAATCGGTTACGGCTTCGACCCTGTTCCAGGCGGCCTCAGTGAGCAAGCCGGTGGCGGCCCTGGCGGCGTTGCGCCTGGTTGACCAGGGAAAGCTCTCGTTGGATGCGGACGTCAACTCCACGCTCACGAAATGGAAAGTGCCACAAAATGAATTCACAAAATCACAACCGGTAACGTTGCGGAGAATTCTGAGCCACCGCGCCGGCTTTATTCTTCATGGCTTTCCCGGGTATGCGGTTGGCGCTCCGCTGCCCTCTCTCGAACAAATCCTGGATGGGGCGGCGCCGGCGAACACGCACCCGGTTCGTGTCTATAATGTTCCCGGGTCGAAGTACGCCTATTCGGGTGGTGGCTACGTTGTCATGCAGGAGATGCTCGCGGAGCTGATTCACGAACCGCTGCCCCGCTATTTCGAGCAGACGGTCCTGGAGCCATTCGGGATGACGAATAGTACGTTCGCGCAACCTCTTGACGAGCAGCGCGCCGCCGCCGCAGCTACCGGTTACGGGGCCGATGGGAGAGCGGTTGACGGCAAGTGGCACATCTATCCGGAACTCGCCGCGGCCGGTCTTTGGACCACCGCCACCGACCTCGCCCGTTTCGCCATGGGGATCCAGCGCTCGCTGGCGGGCACAGCGAACCCGGTGCTCCCTCAGGCTCTGACGGGGGAAATGCTTACCGACCAGGGTGACCACGATGGGCTCGGGCTATTCCTGCAAGCGAGCGGCAAGGATTTGCGCTTCTGGCATTCAGGACGAAACGACGGGTTCGACACGTTGCTCATGGCCCTGGCGCATCGAGGTGATGGGGCGGTGGTGATGATCAACCGCAACGATGATTCCCACGCACTGGCCGCCATCTTCCGGCGGATTGCACAGGAGTATCATTGGGCGGGGGCGGAGTAACGCACAAGGGGTGTTTCCGCGACGTACCCCCCCGCAGCGTAGGCTGGCCTCCTCGCCGTAGTTCCCAGCGGAGGCGGATTGCCTCCGCGTCTCGATCTTGCTCTTGCTCCTTGCTCTTGCTCTTGCTCTTGCTCCTTGCTCTTGCTCCTTGCTCTTACTCTGCCTCTGTTTCTTGTCGGTGAGTTCAAAACAGAGCTAGATTGAGGAGCAAGAGCATGAGCAAGAAAACATCCGGAGCTAAGGCGCGGCCCCCATCGTGCTCGTGCTCATGCTGGTGCTCTTGCCCTACTGGTGAACTTCTTACGCGCACGGAGGAGGGGAAGGCGATGGCCGCCAAAGAACACAAAGATCGCGAGGATGGAGGGAACCTTGACCGCGATCAGGCTTGGGGGTGTTCAATGCATAATGGTGAAAGTCCGTCAGTCATTGTCATCAACCGGCCAATTCCGCTGAAAGTCGCTTCGCACGCGCGGTGATGCCGGGAAATATCGATTCTGCAATGTCGCCCGGAAACCCCGATGGGATGAGTTCGCGCACCTGCTCGATTACAGCAGGGGTGCGGGCAATCACGTCATCAACAACACTCTTCATGTCCCCGAACCCGCAACGTTTCGCCGTCTCGAACCAGTGCCGCGGGCGGATCTCATTCCAGCGGTAGTGGCGGTTCTTCCCCTGCACCGCCATCGCCATCCTGATCTTTTGCGGCCACAGCTTTCCGCGTCCATGTCCCATCACTGGATAGGCTGACAAAATGTCATAGCGCGGTGTTAACCTGTAAGCCCCGCCGGGCAGCAAGAAGACGTTGAAGTTTTTCGCATGTCCGTCAATTGCTGCAAGCATCCAAAACACAAGCTGTGTGCGCATGAAATCCCGGCGGTCTTCGCTGGACCGTTCTGCCCCCAGGAGCAGCTCCATGATGGCACCAATTCCCGGCCCGCCGTCACTCTCGTAATTCAACCCGGGAGATGTCCCCGTCGCTTGGCAGAAATCCTCCTGGGGAAGGCGCAAGTACCACTTGCCGTCGGCAGCCAACCGCCGATCAAACCGTTCCACCACGAGCGCCTTGTGTTCGCCAAAGACTTCGATCCAACACTTGGCCACCTCCAGGCCGTAGGCACGCACAATTTCCGAGCACAGCCACTCGTTTTCGATCGAAGTGGAAAGATCAATGCCTTGAGGATTTACTCCGAGCGGAAGCTTGAGGATGTGTGTGGTCGGAGTCGCGCCTGTCGGCTGATGCCATATGCCGTTCCGGAACAGCAAAGCCGTCTTTTCCTGGGCGCCAGCAAGTGAGATTCGAAACGGTTCATCCGACGTTTCTTCGCCGGCAAACGTTGCTCCCAAAGATCTGGTGAGCAGCTCTGAAACACCTTTGTTCGTTAGCCGTTCGCCAGTAATTTGCCGAATGTTCGGAGGCGGCTGGCCTTCTGGCAGCAGTTGCAGGGCGCCTACACAATCCCGACCAATCTCCTCCACTAGATCGGGAACCGCCGCTGAATTCTTTCCCGGATCTGGCGGTTGTCGGGAAGCAAATTATCAAAGAACGCCTCGACGCCGCCACGATAGGGCTCTCTGCACGGACGCAAAGGCATTGACAACGAAATCGGCCTGGCAGAGGGAGAGACAAGCCACGATTCGGCATACAGGAATTCCTGCCTTCCGCCCGTCGGACGCCGCCACTCGCCGACGAGTTCGCCATTCATCCAAACGGACAACGTCCGGGATTTTCTTCGCCGTCCCATACCTCACCATTCTGAGGGATGCGCTGGCTTTGCCCGCGGGCGCACCACAAGCTCAAGATCGAGCGCGGCCAAGACCTTAAAAATCATGTTTAAGCCGGCTCGCTCGGGTGCTAGTTCGATTTTTGATACGGCTTTTTGTGCCAGGCCCACTTTGGCGCCGGCCTCGGTGCGGTAATTGTGCCGGTTGGAAGGCCGTTGTCCGTGGCCGGGGCTGTCATCCGTCGGGTCCAGGTTGGCGTAGAAACCGAACATGGGCGGATCTCTCGGCGCCGGGACGTCAGGACAGATCGCGCTTGCGCTCTATGCACGCGAGGGAGTTTGCGCTACGTTCGGCCATCATGACGTGCGCCAAACTCTGGCTCAGGCAACATCGGTTCGCCGTGTTCACCGCGGCCTGCTGTCTCCTCGCTTTCGCCGGTGGACTGCTTTGGGCTGACCAGGCGTGCCGCGAGGCGTCGCAGGGCCGGGTATTCCACGAACTCGGCGCCCTCCCGCGCAACGACGTTGGCCTGGTCCTGGGCACCTCGAAGACCGTCGGACATGGGCGGCCGAATCTGCATTTCCAGGCGCGCATCGATGCCGCGGCGCGTCTTTACCACGCGGGCAAGGTGAAGCACCTGCTGGTGAGCGGAGATAACCATGTGCGGACCTACGACGAACCGTCCGATATGCGCGCCGCACTGATCGCGGAGGGGGTGCCGGCCGCGGCGATCACTTGCGATTACGCCGGATTTCGCACGCTCGATTCCGTCGTGCGCGCCGAGACGGTATTCGGATTGAAGCGGTGCACGATTGTTTCCGAAGAGTTTCATTGTCCGCGCGCGCTGTGGATCGCCAAGGTACACGGCCTCGATGCGGTGGCGTATGCGGCGCCCGACGTGAAATATGCAGCCTGGTCGCTGCGAGTAAAGTGCCGTGAGGTGCTCGCCCGCGGCTGGGGCGGGGTGGATCTTTACCTGCTCCATCGCCACCCAAAGTTCTCCGGGCCGCGTGAGCCATTGCTGCTGCAAAAGGGAAGAGGCGGAGCTTAAACCAATCGTTCAAGCTGCCGGGGGACCGGGCGGGGTGCGGAGGATCTTTTCCAACGCTTTCCCCTTGGCCAGTTCATCGACTAACTTGTCCAGGTAACGGATTTCCCGCATGAGCGGGTCCTCGATCTCCTCCACGCGCACACCGCAAACGACGCCTTTGATCAAGGCTCGGTCAGGATTGAGCCTGGGCGCCTGGTTGAAGAAGTTCTCGAGGTCGGTCTGCTTTTTGAGTTGCGCGTTCAATTCGCGGTCACTGTAGCCGGTCAGCCAGCGGATGATGGCATCGACCTCCGACTTGGAACGCCCCTTGCGTTCGGCTTTGGCGACATAGAGCGGGTAAACGCTCGCGAAGGTCATCGTGTAGATTCGATGTTTTGCGGTCATGGGTGAAGCGGGTGAGGGGGGTGGATGAACGCGAATCCGCTCTCCTGGATGGCGACCTGGGCCTGGCTTACCGGCTTCCGCCTGTCGGCCTGCGCTGTATTATTTCCGCCGCGTTGCGGCAGCAGACCGTCTCGGCGGGAAAATGGTGGTAAAGTTAAGATCCGCCCCTGGCTTGGTCCCTCTTGGCTTGAGCCATGTCAAAACTCGTTTAAAATGTCCCCTTAATAACTCGGGCGAAAATGTCCCCTCCATGTTTAACTGCATTGGTTCTCGATTCTCGATTTTGTGTTGGGGATGGGGGATGGAGGGAAGCCGGAGCGTAGCGGAGGCTGACCGGAATCCCCCATCCCCAACAGCGCCGCCGCTCGCTTGGCCTCTCGGCCAGCACGCAGCAACGGCTGACGCCATGGATGGGCCTGGACAGGCTTGGCAGACGCCTTGATGGCTTGGGCCTCCCGGGGCTTCTCTTTCCGTTGCGGTCGCCCAGAGAGCTTCCGAAAGCGCAGCTTCACACCTTCTCTGACCAACTGCACTGTTCCGTCACGCAGGGTGCGGACGATGATCTTTTTGCCAACTAACCCCAGCGGCTCATGCTCTCGCTCCAACTGATACCACTGGTTCTGGCAGACCACCGTCCAATCCTTCTGCACCACACGTTGCTCCTCCCAGCTCAGCACTTGGTTGAGCTCTCGAGGGATCCCACGATGCGCATCTGCCTGACTGGCCGGCTCCACATCAAACTTGCGGTTCAATCCAGGCAGAAACTTCTTAGCCAGAAACTCATTGGCCGATGCCATGTCGTTGAGGCCCTCCAGCCGGAGCGCTTTGACCAGCCGATCCTGCAAGGTGCCATTCATGCGCTCCACTCGCCCCTTGGCCTGCGGACTGCTGGCCAGGATCAGTTCCACCCCCAACTGCTCCATCGCCCTTCCAAACTGCGTCCGAGGCTCTTTGCCAGCCATCTGCTCGGCAATACTCCCAAGCCCTTCACAGCGGTAAATGCTGTCCTTGTCCACATATAGGCTCTGCGGCAGGCCCCACCGCCGCACCCAACCCTCCAAGATGTCGTAGCTGGCTCGCGTGGTCTCTTCCTCAAAGAACTGCGCCCACACCCGGTTAGTGGCGTCATCGACCATCACCATCAGAACGCATGAAACTGCTCGCCCTTCAAACCAGTCATGATGCGATCCATCCAATTGCACCATGGCCCCAAAGCAAGGCTTGCGCTCCCGCCACTCTCGATGCCGCTGCCGCCGGCGCCGCATCCTGGGCTTGCCCTTGGCCAGTAACCATCGCCGCAGCGTCTCATGGTCCACCACCAGCCCTTCCTCGGCCATATACTCCGCCGCCAACGTCGGACCGAAATCCGGATACCGCTCGTCGTAGCGAGCCAAAATCCGAGCCTTCAGTTTGGCCGGCTTGCACCGCTTGCCAGGCTTACCCCGCGCCGCGTGCACCAGTCCCTCATCCCCCTGCAGTCGGTAGCGCGCCCAAACCCGCTTGGCCTGCCGATAGCTCAGCCCCAGCAAGTCCGAAGCCTCTACAAGCTTCAGCTCCTCCTGTTCAACCTGCTTCATCACGCTCAACCGAACCCGTTCCTTCTGACTCATTCTTAAATGCTCCATCTGTGCGCCAGTTGCTACCGCAACCGCGCACAAAAGGGGACATTTTCATCGAGTCCAAAAGGGGACATTATCAAAGAGTCAGGACA
>DASZRZ010000407.1:0-7189 GCA_035548935.1 Terriglobales bacterium | reverse complement strand
CGTTTTAGCGGCGTTCAGAAGATCTTCCGAAATGGATTCGGCCTTAAGAATTTCCACAATTTCTGTTCTGTCAAGGCGCGAAAACCTTGCTTCCAACAAAGCTATTCTTGAGGCAAGATTATCTCCAGCGAATTTGCTTATTTGCTCGACGCAATCTGCAACTTTCAAGGTAGTGACGACGTTCGTGTCATTCTTTTGCACTATCTGTCTCCCTGTTCACCAATTTGGATAAATAACGATCTACATCGGCAATCGTCTTAAAATAAAATCGTCAAACAGGGGATGCGGCGGCATTTTCGGGATCTTCACGACCGCGATCCGATTGGCTGCGTTCACTTCACTATTCGACTTTGCCGCTAATTCTGTCTGCGAGTTGGACCGAGCAAAACATGAAGCTCTGCAAGTCGATTCCAGATTCGGGACACAGGCCGCGCGACCGCAGTTCAGATTCGAGCTTCTTCGAAACATCTTGAAGCGACTTATAGGTCAACCAGTTGGGGTCTGTTCTGTAATTGAGTGACATCCCAAGCGAATCAGCTACTGCTTTAGCATATTTGGGCTTCATAAACATCATCTCGCCCTTGGTAAACAGAAACTGGAAGTACGTTGAGATTGTCCACTTGCATGCGCCGATCGTGGCAAGCAAATCAACAAAGGCTGCAAACCGTTGTTCCTTGTTGCCTTGCCCATAAAGCAAGTCGAACAGAGCATGGCTAAACAAATCTTGGTTGTGGGGAAGCTTCAGCGCGTCCGTAAACTTTGCCTTCTCCATGGAGAAAACCAAGTTTGTCTTCTGGACCACGCCTTTTGCAAGCTTGGCGATCGTACTGTATTGAGCAGCTCTCAGGAGTTCAGAAAAGCGCTCCTCAGAGAGCTCAGACGCGAGCATCTTGGCGGCCTCGTGCTTGTTTTTGCGTTCCTGGTCCGCGAACTTATGAGACTCGAACCCACCCGGATAGTTAGAATTGAAATTATCAATCAGTTGCTGGAAGGTGTATTTCGGCACGGAGCTCGTGTTCAGTGGTTTGTCCGCTGACCGTTTCGCCTTTGGAAGCACCGGCTCGTTGGATGGCTTAGCCGTCGGCTGAACTTGTGGTGAGTCCATGACCTTCCGCTCTCCAGATTGGAGAAACCTTATGGTGAGCTTCCCGCCGTCCACCTCCAGCACCTTTCCAATACCAAATGTAGCGTGTAAAATCCAATCCTCTGCTTTATAAGACACAAGAGCCCTCCTGTTCGACGTATTTAGGCCATACTTTGTGGGATTACTGCGCCAAATGCCGTTCAAAACGTGCAACGGGAGGCAGTCTGGAGTGAAAACCACGACAGTGTCCTGGGACTTTGAGGCGCTCGTATTTGCCTGCAAGGATGCCGACACGCTTGCCGGTAAAATCGGCGGGGCTCATGATACCGGACTTGGCCTTCACGAGGAAGCAGTTCGGCCTCCTGACTCACGGTTCGGGTTTTTCCGAAGAGGCTCACGACCGGCCATGCAAGTAGGCTGGCGGGTGGCCTAGGGTTATCCGTTGAATCGCGGGTCAGGATACGGAGCCTTTCACCATGTGGCAACTGGAAAAAAAATCCGCATCTACTCTGTGGTTGTTCCTATGCGCCATTGCCCTCTATTTACCGGTTTCATTGCATGGCGAGCATTTCACAGGTGAACTTCGCCTGACCGTCAAAGATCCTTCCGGCGCATTGATTGAAGCCACAGGCAGGCTGGTGAATTTGACCACCGGAGAAGCACGGAACTTTCAAACCGATGCCCGGGGCGCGAATGTTTTCGGTAATTTACCTCTGGGCCGTTACCGGCTGGAGGTTTCCAAAGAGCAATTTGCCACTCAGTCCGTGGTGGTTGAGATACAGACGGCAACCGCAGTGGAGCGGGTTGTGACCATGGCGCTGGCGCCGGTGGCCAGCACTGTAACCATTGTGGGGACCACGCCTCTTCCCGGCGTCGATCTGCTGCGTGAGCAGATGCCTTATCCGGTGCAGGGCGGCAGCGCGGCGGACATCGAGAACAGCGGGGCGCTGGCGCTCTCCGACTTTCTGAATCTGCGCCTCAGCGGCATTCACGTAAACGAAATTCAGGGCAATCCCTACCAGCCCGACATCAACTATCGCGGTTACACGGCTTCGCCCCTGTTGGGAACCCCGCAGGGCCTTTCGGTTTACATGGACGGAGTCCGGCTCAACCAGCCATTTGGAGACGTGGTGAGCTGGGATCTGATTCCCCGCCTGGCCATCTCGGAAGTTACGCTGCTGCCCAGCTCGAATCCATTATTCGGCCTCAACACCCTGGGAGGAGCGCTCTCCATACAGACGAAAGATGGCCGCTCACAGCCGGGCATGGACTTGAAATTGACCGGGGGAAGCTTCGGGCGGATCACCGGCGACCTGGAGTATGGCGGCTCCAACTCCAAGGGGCTGAACTGGTACACGGCCAGCACCCTCTTCTTCGAGGATGGCTGGCGTTCTTCTTCTCCCTCAAACGTGCGCCAGTTCTTCGGCAAGCTGGGCTGGCAGCGCCGCAAAACCACACTCGGGCTCACCCTGGCGTATGCCAACAACTCGCTGATTGGAAATGGCCTGCAAGACCAGCGGTTTCTGTCCCGCGACTATGGCAGCATCTATACGAAGCCGGATGTGACCGCCAACCGCTCTCCCTTGATCAACCTCAGCGTGCGGCACGCGGCCAGCAACTCGCTCACACTCTCGGGCAATTTTTACTATCGTTACATCCGGACCAGCACCCTCAATGGGGATATTAACGACGACTCGCTCGATCAACAGGTGTATCAACCCAATGCCACGGAGCGCGCGGCGCTGACGGCGGCAGGCTATAAGGGATTCCCTCTCAGCGGAGAGAACGCGAGCAATACCCCTTTCCCTTCCTGGCGCTGCATTGCGCAGGTGCTGCTACGGGATGAGCCGGGCGAGAAGTGCAACGGCCTGATCAACCGGAGCAGCGCCCGGCAGCATAATTATGGATTTTCCGGCCAGTTCACATGGTGGAGCCGTCCGGGCAGCCAGCACAATCAATTCACGGCAGGCGCGGCTTACGACCGCAGCAAGGTTGACTTTACCCAGTCGTCGCAGCTTGGCTACCTCAATCCCGACCGCAGCATTACAGGCCTGAATGCCTTTGCCGATGGCGTTACCGGCGGCGACGTCGATGGAGCCCCCTTCGACACGCGCGTTGATCTGCACGGCTCCCCGAGTACGGGAAGTTTTTATTTAACCGACACGTTTACGGTGAATCGCGCTTTAAGCATGACGTTTTCCGGCCGCTACAACCGCACGACCATCGAAAACCGCGACCGCATCCTTCCCGCGGGCGGGAGTGGTTCCCTGAACGGCTATAACGTATTCGACCGCTTCAACCCCGCCGCCGGAGTTACGCTCAACCCGTGGCGCTTCCTGGGTTTTTATGTCAGCTACAGCGAAGGCAACCGGGCGCCCACGTCCATTGAGCTGGGCTGCGCCGACCCGGCACAACCCTGCAAGCTTCCCAATGCTCTGGCGGGTGACCCACCTCTCAACCAAATCGTTACGCGGACATGGGAGGCGGGAGTGCGAAGTGGCGACGATGAGAGCAGGGTAAGCTGGAGCACGGGATGGTTTCGTGGGAACAATACGAATGACATTCTTTTTGTCGCATCCCAGCAAACCGGTTTTGGTTATTTCAAAAACTTTGGCCAAACCCGTCGGCAGGGGTTTGACCTGGATGCAAACAGCCGGATTTGGCGTTTCACGGTTGGCGGCGGCTATACCTTTCTGGACGCAACCTTCCAAAGTCCCGAGTTAGTGGACGGCTCCGGCAATAGCACGAACAAGAAAGCATTAGCAGGAGTTCCCGGAGTCGAAAGCACCATTGCGATTCAGCCGGGAGCAGGGATTCCCCTGATTCCGCAACATATGGTGAAGGCATTCGCCGATCTCCGCGCAACTTCCAGGTTTTCGCTGAGCATCAGCATGGTGGCGGCTTCGAGCTCCTACGCGCGCGGCAATGAAAACAACCAGCACCAGCCCGATGGCAGGTTCTATCTCGGCGAAGGAACCTCCAGCGGCTACGGGATCGTGAATCTCGGAGGACGGTATCAGGTGCATCCTCGCGTGCAAATCTTCGCCCAGATCAACAACCTGTTGAACACCCACTACGATACGGCGGCACAGCTGGCAGCCACGGGATTCACCGATACGGGCGCCTTTGCCGCGCGTCCCTTTCCCGCCGTAAACGGAGAGTTCCCCCTGCGCAGCGCGACATTCTCCGCCCCCGGCGCCCCCATCGGCGCGTGGGGAGGGGTGAAATTCAAGTTGTTCTAAGCAGTTCCCTACTTCCATCTTGGGCAGATCACTCAGACAGAAGGCCTGCCCAGCGGAGCTGGCTCCGTGTACCAGTAGCAAATCGGGAAATATTCCTTAAATAAAAAGTAGTAACCTCCCAAAACATCAAGCAGAGGAACCATAGAGAAGCAGCAGAGCGGATACTTAAAGCGGGTGCATTTACTAACGTGAAGCCCGGTATAGACGAAGAGCGTATACAAGCTTTGCGCTGGCTGGGGCCTGAGGCAGACCTTCTGGAACTGCTCTCTGCTGGCGCTCCATTACATGAGCTGCTGGAAAAGACCGCGCTGGCAATTGATTCCGCGCTGCCGGGGGTAATTTCCTCGATCCTGCTGCTGGATGAATCGGGTTATTTCCTTCAACACGGGGCAGCTCCTCATTTACCCAGAGACTACTACAAAGCGCTGGAGGGTCTGCCGATCGGTCCGCGAGGGGGCTCGTGTGGCACGGCCGCCTATCGCGCCTCTCCCGTGATCGTAACGGACATCAAGACCAATCCCCTGTGGGAGGATTATCGCGACCTGGCGCTGAGTTACGGACTCCGCGCCTGCTGGTCGGCGCCGGTGTTGAGTTCCACGGGACTGGTGACGGCGGTGTCTGCGCTTTATTTCCGACATCCTAGAACTCCCACGGATCAAGACCTGCAACTGATGTTGCGAGTGGCTCGCCTTGTGGGCATCGCCATCGACCACGAACGGAGCAACAAAGAGTTCCGGCACAGCCAGTCGTTGCTTACCATGGCCTCGCGCATCAGCCGTCTGGGGGCGTGGGAGGTGCGGCTGCCCGATTTCCATGTTACATGGTCGCCGGAAACGCGCGCCCTTTATGAAGTGGAGACCAGCTTTCGTCCCTCCCTGGAGAAGGTCCTCGATTTCTATACTCCCGAACACCGCCGGGTAATGCGGGAAGCCATGGATGCCTGTATCTCCGATGGCGCACCCTTTGACTTGGAGGCTGAAATTGTCACCGCGCGCGGCCGCAACCTGTGGGTACGCGCTCTGGCGGAGGGAGTGCGGAACGCCGAAGGCACGGTAACCCGCGTGCAGGGAGCCGTTCAGGACATATCCGAACAGAAGCGCACGGCAAAGGCTCTCAAACAACAGAAATGGCTGTTGCAGGTTGCGGGCGAGGTGGCACAGGTTGGAGGATGGGCGGTGGACCTGCCCGATTACCGGGTTGTGATTTCCGACATCACATACGACATACTCGGGTTGCCGCGGGGAAGCGAGCTACCGCTTGAACAGGGAATCGGCTACTACCATGCGGGGTCCCGCGAACAGCTCAGGGATGCCATTACGCGATGCATCGAGGAAGGAACACCCTTTGAACTCGAACTGGAACTTACGAACGCGGCGGGTAAGCCGCTGTGGGCGCGGGTTCGAGGAGAGGCGGAGCGGGCGGCGGATGGGACCATATTGCGCGCCCGGGGCGCAATGCAGAACATTACCAGCCTCAAGCAGACCCAGGCGGCCCGGAAGCTGGCCGAGACAACACTGCGGGAGAGCGAGGAACGATTCCGCCTGGTGGCAAAATCAACCTCCGATGTGGTGTGGGACTGGAACCTAGTGCTGGGCAAAATCTGGTGGAACGAGGGCATGCACTCGCAGTTCGGGCACGATCCTGGACATGACGCCGGGGCGGAGTCGTGGACAGACTTTATCCATCCGGAAGATCTTCAAAGAGTTTCAAGCAGCATCCACAAGGTGATCGATGGCGATGAGACATTCTGGCGGGATGAATACCGCTTCCGCCGCAACGATGGAACGTATGCCGAGGTGGCGGACCAGGGGCATGTAATCCGCAATGAGACTGGGAAGGCGATCCGCATGCTGGGGAGCATGACGGATATTACGGAGAGGCGGAAGCTGGAAGACCGCATACGGCAGGCACACCGTCTCGAGGCGGTAGGGCAGCTCACCGGCGGAGTGGCTCATGACTTCAATAACCTACTGACGGTGATCCTCGGCAATTCGGAGCTGCTGGCGGAGGCGCTCTCAGAAAATCCAAAGCTGGGACATTTCGTCGAGGTCACGCGCAAGGCGGCCCTGCAGGCTGCGGAGTTGACTCATCGCCTGCTGGCATTCGCGAGAAGGCAGACCCTCGACCCGAAACCAACCGACATCAATAAGCTGATCGACGGCATGGACGGGTTACTGCGCAGGGCCCTCGGCGAAAACATCGATATCCAGACTATTCCCGGGGCGGGTTTATGGATGGCCAGCATCGACGCGGCGCAACTGGAAAACGCCGTGCTGAACCTCTGCATCAATGCCCGCGATGCCATGCAGGATGGCGGGCAACTTACCATAGAGACCTCGAACACATACCTTGACGAGGAGTATGCCACCAGCCATGCCGGAGCGGTGGCCGGCGAATATGTGATGGTGGGAGTGTCGGACAAAGGTCACGGCATGACGCCCGAGGTGCTTGCCCGGGTTTTCGATCCCTTCTTCACCACCAAGGCCATTGGCAAAGGCAGCGGCCTGGGACTCAGCATGGTGTATGGGTTCGTGAAGCAATCGAAGGGATACCTGAATATCTATTCCGAACCCGGCCACGGCACGAGCGTGAAGATCTACCTGCCCAGAGCGCATGGGGCAGGCAAACCGCCACAGGGCATCTCCAGGCGGGAAGAATTTCCCCGGGGAACCGAGAAAATCCTGCTGGTGGAGGACAACGACCTGGTGCGGGAGTGCGTTTTCGACCAGCTTGAGAGCCTTGGATATGGCGTACTGCTGGCGGGCGATGGTCCGAAAGCGATCGAGATCTTCCGGGAAAACCCCGGCATCGATCTGCTGCTCACGGACCTGATCATGCCGGGAGGAATGAACGGCATGGCGGT
>DASZRZ010000406.1:0-5857 GCA_035548935.1 Terriglobales bacterium | reverse complement strand
CACCAGGTTATCTCCCAGCAGGTCGCGTTCGTTCACGCTGACCCATACCTGCCCGGTGGTTGGGTTCACGGCAAGGCCCGAGGGATTTCTAAGCCCGGAGGCATACACCCGTCTGCCGGAGCCATCCGGGTTAAATTCAAGAACCCCGGCGCGCTCTTTTTCATCCGCGTTGTCGCTGATGTTTGCCTTGGAGCCGACCGCGACGTATAGCTTCTTACCGTCCTTGGAGAACGCAAGATTCCGTGTCCAGTGCCCGCCGCCGTACTTGCTGCCTCCCGGCAGATCGGCAATCTTTTCCGCCGCGCCGCTGGCTTTCACATCTCCATTCTTATAGGGAATGCGAACCACCGAGTTGGTGTTGCCAACATAGATGTAGCTCGGATTTGGCCCGGGCGGATAGAAAGCGATGCCATAGGGCATAGCCAGCCCCGAGGCAAATTCCTGGTTGACCGAGAGTCTGCCGTCGGAGCCCAAACGGAGCACGCGAATGCGGCCCGGATCGCTCTCGGAGAGGAACAGGTCGCCATTTGGCGCCGTAACAATCTGGCGGGCATTTTCCAGTCCGCTGACAATCTGTTCGACTTTGAAACCGGCTGGCACCTGCAACGAGGCATCGGCAGGCTTGGGAACAAGCTTGGAGCGATTCGTGGAAGACTCCGTTGCGCCGGGTTGAGGTAAATCCGCCGCCGAAACCAGATAGCTGTCTCCGGGCGCCTGCCTGGACCAATCGGCGGAAGAGCCCTGGCTCTTGGCTGCAGCGGACGCCCCGCTCTTCATCCCCTGCGCGTGAGCAAGAGAAGGCAAAGCAATCCCTGCGGCCAGAGTTGCGGAAAGCGTGAAAAATGCAGCACGGAGAAAGTGTTTATTCTTGATCACGGCGATACCTCCTGAAATTTGCGGTAACGATTATGCTCCATTGCCCGAAAACTTTCCAAGTATGTGTGCTGGAAAGTCATGTCTGTGTTCCAGGAGAGAAAAAGAAGAGAAATGTTCCGGAAAAGTTGCATCCGGCAGAAGGCACAAAACAGGGTTTCAAAAGAAGCTATGGCGCCAGCGTATTTTAGTTCGCCGGCGCGAGGCTGAAGTAGTCGAAGTTGGCCGTCGTGGCGGGATTCAACTCGTAGTTCGCCACCTCAAGCCCGGCCTGCACGGGGACAAAACCCACTTGCGTGAATGACCCTGCAAAGTTCCATGTCACCCCCCGGTTCAGGCTGTAGTCCATGCTGTAGGTGTTTCCCGTGCGGGTAACGCGAAGCCCGTTGGAGCTTCCCAGCGAAATATAGCTGAGCGGCAATGCCTGCGATCCGGCTCCGTTGATCACCCGCCAGGCGGTGGCGATCACCCCGGTTCCATAGGTCCAGAACTCAAAGCGCACGTAGTTGTTGGAGTTCTGCCAGAGAAGAATCCCATAGGCTTGCGCGCGCGGACCGAGGGCGGCGCCGTCAATCCGGGTTTCGGCCACGAAGTTTCCTGCATCCAGGGCCTTCATCATACGCACGCAGCTCTGCAATCCGGGCCAGCAGTTGTGAGTTGAGCCGGCGGGGAGCGCAATCTGCATGTAGCCGGGGTTGGCCACCTGCGACCAGGTGGAGTTTCCCACGGGATCAACCCATATCCAGGCAGGGTTGAGGACGGGAGTATTGAAATCGTCCCGGAATGTGTTCGGCGCAGGCGGTGGCGGTGGTACGGCAACAACGCTGAAGGTTGCGCTTACCGGCAGGCTGAGATTCCCCACGGCATCCGCCGCCCGCACCTTGAATGTGTACGAGCCCAGGGCAAGCCCGGTAAACGCTTTCGGCGAAACACAGGTCTGGAAAGAATCCGCCTGGGACGAAGCGGCGAACGAGCAATCGAATCGCACCGCATCGGCGGCGGAGAATGCAAACGTAGCCGTGGTATTGCTGGTGGTATCCGCGGGCCGCTGGGTAATGGTAACCACGGGAGCCACGGTATCGACGGTAAAGGCATACGTGGCAGGCTGTCCGGCAAGTCCGGCATCAACCGCACGTACCGCGAAGATATACCGTCCGTCGGGCAGCGGCGGAGAAATCACCGGGGAAACGCACGCCGTGTAGACCGGAATAGCCGAAGCGCTGAGAGAACATTGGAAGGCAGCTCCGGATATGGTGCTGCTGAAGGCAAATACCGCCACGTTGATGCCAGTGGGATCCGTTGGGGTCTGCACAAAGACCGGAGCCGCCGGAAGCGGATTCGAAGATCTGCTCACGGCCTTCAGAAGGTTGAGCCTGCCTCCGGTAATCGTCAAACCTCGCATTGCCGGCAGCGGATCCACGGTATCGAGCAGCCACTGCTTGAGGTCCGGCGTGCTGAGGTTGCCACGGGACAGTACAAGAGCGGCGGCGCCCGCCACGTACGGCACCGACATGGAGGTGCCGCTCAGATAGTCGTAGGTTGAGTTCGGCACCGTGGAGAGGATGAGCTGACCCGGCGCGGCCAGATGAACCGTGGTCGCTCCATAATTGGAGAAATAAGCGAGCTGGTCATAATTGTCGCTGGCCGCCACGGAAATCAAATTGCCTGTCTTGAAGTTTGCTGGATAAATCGCAGTGGTGCCGTTATTCGCCGCTGCATTACCCGCGGCAGCGACGATCATGATGTCATTGCTCTCCGCCCGTGCCATCTCATCCAGCAACGCCTGGGAGAAATCCTGCAGGCTCCAGCTGGCCGTGAGAACGCGGATGTTAATGCCCGCCTGTTTGGCCTGTATGGCAAATTCAATGGCGCGGATTACGTCGGCAATGGTGCCGTTGCCGGTGGCATCGAGAGCTTTCAGTCCCATGATCGACGTGTTCCAGTTCACGCCGACGACTCCCTGTCCGTTATTCCCCACCGCCCCGAGAATGCCCGCAACGTGTGTACCGTGATAGTTGTCGTCGCGGGGATCGCATGCTCCGCTAATTGCATTGAAGCCGTGCGTGCCTGCAGCACAACCGCCGATTCCGCCGGGATTGTTCCATACATTGGCCGCCAGATCGGGATGGTTATAGTCAATGCCGGTATCCACCACGCCCACCACAATGCTGGGCGAGCCGGTGGTGATGGTCCAGGCATCCACCGCCTTGATGTCGGCTCCCGCCTGTCCAAGGCTGAGATGGACCCGCTGGCCTGTATTGGAGAGTGCCCACTGTTGATTAAACAGGTTATCGTTCGGCTGGGAGTCGCTGCTTACCAGGTAATTCGGCTCGGCATAAAGAACCCGTGGATTCTGCCGCAAACGGGTCAGTAAAGTATCGGTGTTTTTCAGGCGGGAGCGCAGCCGCCGGATGTGAAACGATCCCACGCGGGCAATCACCTGATTGTCGGGAGGCTCACCCTGCACATTGGGCGTCACCTCCGCGCTCGTCAGCAGATCATTCAGAGCAGACGCAGAAACATCGCTCCGCATCTTGACGATGATCTCTCCCTCAATCCGCCTGCCGCGCGCCTGGGGACGAAACTGCGCCAGCACTATCGCCGGCATAAGAAGCAGCAGGATTGCCAGTACGACACACTTCATCCCAGGACTGCGCCGCCTGTGTCCCAATGCCATTGATTTGTGTCCCCGTAGCTGATTCGGTCGCTCCAGCAGTTTTGCGGTCCGTCTGGATGCTGGCCGCCCTCACGTTAAAGCATAGAGTGCCATCTCGTAACTGGCCGAATGCGCTAGTCAAATGGACTAAAGGGCTTCCCCCTCTCATCGGGGGGGGTTCTGGTTGGATTTCGTCCCGGAAGTTACAATAGAGCGACTTCACGCAAGGAAGAAACACCATGAAGCTTCGCGGCTGCGGAACAGCCCTGGTAACCCCTTTCAGGTCCGACGGTTCGTTGGACGAACGCGCACTGCGCTCCCTGGTCGATTGGCAGATCGAATCGGGCATCGACTTTCTGGTTCCTTGTGGAACCACCGGCGAAACCCCCACGCTCTCCGACAAAGAGTGGCTGGAGGTGATCCGCATCACCATCGATGTGAATGCCAAGCGCGTACCCATCGTGCCCGGCGCTACCTCAAACTCCACGCGGCATGCGGTGGAGATGGCGCGCACATTGGCGGAATTGCCCGGCGTGGACGCGATCCTTACAGCCTCTCCCTACTACAACAAGCCCACGCAGGAGGGCCAGTACCTGCACTTCCGCGCCATCGCCGAGTCCATGAGCAAGCCCGTGGTGCTCTATAACATCCCGGGGCGGACCGGCATCAATCTGGAGCCCGCCACCGTGACCCGCCTGTCGGCGATTCCCAACATTGTGGCCGTGAAGGAAGCCAGCGGAAATATCGCCCAGATTGCGGAAATCGTGACCTCAACTCCCGAGAACTTTACGGTTCTCAGCGGCGACGACGCGGCCACACTGGGAGTCATTGGCGTGGGCGGCATGGGGCTGATTTCAGTGGCCTCCAATGCCCTGCCCGCCGAAATGGCGGCCATGACCCGAGCCGCACTGGAGGGTGATTGGACCAGGGCACGCGCAATCCAGCGCAAATTATTCCCCCTGCTCCAGGCATTCTTCATCGAAGCCAACCCCATCCCCATTAAAGCCGCGCTGGCAATGATGGGAAGGATTGAGGAAAGCTACCGGATGCCGCTTTGCCCCATGAAAGAAGAGAACCGGGCCAAGCTGGAAAAGATCGCCGCCTCCGCTGGATTGCTGGCCGGAGCTGCGGTGCTCCGCGCCGGCTGAACCCAACCGCTTGCAGCCGCTTCCACCATGAATCGTCGCAGCTGGCTGCTGGGCAATACATATCTATGATCGCAGCGGCAAAACCGAGCGTTCGTGAGTGGCTTTCCGGAATGCACAGCGGACAGGAACTCTCGCGCGAGATGGCGGTTTCTCTGCTGGCGTGCCCGGAAGATGCGCTCGATGCCCTTCTTTGCGCTGCCTTTTCTTTAAGGCAACAGTTTAAGGGTCGCACTGTAACCTACTCGCGCAAAGTCTTCCTCCCGCTTACGAATCTATGTCGCGATTTTTGCGGTTACTGCACCTTCCGGCGCTCTCCCGGAGATGCCGGAGCACACACAATGACCCCGGATGAGGTGCTGGCCGTCGCCCGTCAGGGTGAGCGGCTGGGATGCCGCGAGGCCCTCTTCAGCCTGGGCGACAAGCCCGAGATGGCTTTCCCCGAGATGCGCGAGAGCCTCCGGCGGCTCGGATACACCTCCACGCTGGGCTACCTTGAGGCGATGTGTGAACTGGTCTTGCGCGAAACCGGACTCATTCCTCATGCCAATCCCGGACTGCTGAGTCCGTCATGGCTCGCACGCTTGCAGCCGGTTTCCCCCAGCATGGGCCTTATGCTGGAAACCACCAGCGATGCCCTGCTTCGTCCCGGAGCGGCCCATGATGGCGCACCCGACAAGGTTCCCGCGCTTCGCCTGGCCACGATTGAGGCCGCCGGAGAGCGGAAGATTCCATTCACCACCGGCATCCTGATTGGAATCGGCGAAACCCTCGCGGACCGGATCGACTCTCTGCTCGCAATACGCGATCTCCACCGCCGCCATGGGCATATACAGGAGGTCATCATTCAGAATTTCCGCGCCAAGGCTGCCATCCCGATGAGCGCATGGCCCGAGCCAACGCAGGGCGATATGCTGCGCACCATTGCCGTGGCCCGCCTGCTCCTGCGGGATATGAACATTCAGGCTCCGCCCAATCTTGCCGCCCCGGATTACCCAGCATTGCTCAAGGCAGGCATTAACGATTGGGGTGGAATTTCGCCGCTCACGCCCGACTTCATTAACCCCGAGCGTCCTTGGCCACACGTGGAAGAACTTGCGCGGCGGACGCAGGATTCCGGACTGGAGCTGCGGCAGCGGCTGCCGGTATATCCTGAATTTCTGCCCATGGCGCTGCAAACACC
>DASZRZ010000405.1:0-2711 GCA_035548935.1 Terriglobales bacterium | reverse complement strand
AAGAATGCCAAACTTTGCATGTCAACATCTTTCTAATCTTAATAGTTACGGCTGCATCTGCATAGACGTCAAGAAAGTGAAGACGCGAAATAGACGCGCGGGTGGTCAGCCCACTTTCGACCTGCTATTTTCGTACGAATGATTCGAAAGCCGACCATTCTAGTGGCAGCGGGCCTGCTCTGTTTCCTTACACTTTGCCTTCCTCACCGGATGTTTGCCGCGGCGCAGAATACCCCCACCACGGAAGGGGATACCACCTCCCGGCCAGAGACTTCCACGGCAATCCCCACCCGTAACGAAGTGGTCGTGGTTACCGGCACATTCGAACCCGGGCCGCTTTCGGAAAACAACCGCTCCGTCACCTCACTCGACCCCCGGGAACAGCCTCTGCTCTTCGGCTCCACGGTGGACTATCTCCACATGGAACCGTCGGTTGACCTTCGCCAGCGCGGAATTTACGGTGTTCAGTCCGACCTCTCCATCCGGGGATCGACCTTCGGCCAGTCCCTCGTACTCCTCAATGGAATGCGCCTCAACGATGCCCAGACCGGGCATCACAATATGGACCTCCCCATACCGCTGGAGTCGGTCTCCAAAATCGAGGTTCTTCGCGGGGCAGGTTCAACTTTTCATGGAGCGGATGCCCTGGGGGGCGCGGTAAATTTCATCACCGGCCCGCCTGAGGCCAGTGAACTTCGCCTCCGCACCGGGGTGGGAAACTTCGGATTCAACCAGCAGCGGGTTCTCGCCTCCATGCTGAAGGGCCGCTGGTCGGAAACACTTTCGGCAAGCCGCGATTTCTCCACCGGCTTTCGCCCCGGTCGCGACTTCCGCAGCACCTCCCTCTCTTCGGAATCGCGCTTCCAGTCGGTTCTTGGCGCTACCTCTCTGCTCTTCGCTGGCAGTGATCGTCCCTTCGGAGCCGACCAGTTCTATGGAAACTTCAATTCCTGGGAGCGCACCAAGAGCTGGTTTGCCTCCTTAAGCCAGGAACTCGGAGAGAAAACTCGCGTCGCCGCCTCCTACCACCGCCATAGCGATCTGTTCCGGCTCTTTCGCACCCAGCCCACGGTAAGCGTCAATAATCACATCAGCCAGACATGGCAGGCGGTCATCCGCCGGAGAGATGCTTTAACCACCAATTCAACCTTGTCCTACGGAGCCGATGCCCAGGGCGACACCATCGACAGCAGCAACCTTGGACATCATGCCCGCAATCGTGGCGCGGGCTATCTCAATCTGGACCTGCGGGCGCTGCGGCGCTTTTCCTTATCCATCGGAGCACGCGAGGAGATCTTCAGCGGCGGACGCTCCGAGTTCAACCCCAGCGTCGCCAGCGGACTGTGGCTTCGTCCTTCCATCAAATTGCGCGCTTCCGTCAGCCGTGCCTTCCGCCTGCCGACCTATACGGACTTGTACTATCAGGACCCCGCCACCGCTGGGAATCCCCACCTCAAGCCCGAGTCGGCCTGGAGTTTCGAGGCAGGCGCGGACTGGAATCCCACCCCGCGTCTTTCCGCTGGCGTAACCGTGTTCCACCGCAACGACGAGAACGTTATCGACTACGTGCAAAGCTTCCCCGGCCAGAAATTTCAGGCCACCAACATTCAGAACCTGCAATTCACCGGAGCGGAAACGTTCCTGCGCCTCCGCCTGCCGCACTATCAGCAGGTGGATGCCGCTTACACGGCATTGCACGGAAACAAAGACGGACTCCCCGGCCTGGTAAGCCGCTACGTCTTCAACTACCCCACGCACAACGCAATGTTCGGCTGGACAGGCTCCTGGAGCAAGCTTCTCACCGCCAGAGCCCGCGCCGGCATCACCCAGCGCTTCCTCCAGAGCACCTACCTTCTTATGGATTTCTCCGCCGCCCGCAACAGCGGAGTGGTCCGCCCCTTTCTCCAACTCTCCAACCTGAGCAACACTACATACCGGGAGATTCCCGGCGTTGTCATGCCCGGACGGGGCATCGTGGGCGGCATCGAACTGGTGATCGCGAAAGACCACCACTGATTCGCCCCCACAACGCCTGCATGTTCCTCCCGGCCCGCGCTACCAGATCAGCTTCAAGCCCATTTGCAGCGAGCGGCTTCCGCCGCTGAATTGCTTTTGGTTCAGGAACAGGTTCCCTGCCGCCACGTTGGTATAGGTGGAACTCAGGGCATTGTTCACCGTGCCAACCAGCGACCCGGACTGAAATACCGTTGGCTGCGCCAGCGAAAAATTCCGGTGATTAAAAACGTTGAAGGCCTCAACCCTGAATTGGAAATTCAGGCCCTCCTTCACCCGGGTGTTCTTAAAGACTCCCATGTTCCAAAGGTTCAGGCCCGGCGAGCGGTAGCTGTTGCGTCCCAGGTTTGAGAGAGTGCCCAACTGCGCCTGGATATATCGCGCTCCGGGATTATCCGCTACATATCCGGCGACAAACTGACTGCCGCCGCATCCTGACACAGTGGCGGCAACTCTGGTTGCGCCCCCAGCCCCGGCGCACACATAGCTGGTGGTACTTCCCACGCCGGCAGCCCCGTTGGGGTTCACGATGGCCCGGTCCGCGGCTGCATCAAAGTCTCCGTTCGCATCCGTTCCTGAAAGAATGGTGACCGGCTGGCCGCTCTGCGCCAGAAAGTTGCCCGTCCACTGCCATCCATTCACCACCATTCGCAACAAGCTGTTTTCGAAACTCTTCTCCGGAAAATCGTAGATCCAGG
>DASZRZ010000404.1:0-7247 GCA_035548935.1 Terriglobales bacterium | reverse complement strand
GCCGGGATTAGTATGGGCGCAGTGGCAGCGGGAGAGGGAAGCACCACATACGCTGCCGTTGCCATGGTGGCGGCGGTCCTGATATGGCTCCGCTTTCTGATCAGGATTCGCGCCGCCCATTTCGGATGGGGGCCAAACCTGCTGGCGGTTGCGGGACTTCCAGTATTTGTTTACCTGCTGCTGCGCTCGGATTACCGGTATCGTAATGGAAAGAGCATCACGTGGAAGGGCAGGGAGTACAAGGCTCCCGGCGGGCTTTACGCAACTCAAGTGTCACCGGCAGTGTCACCGGCCCGCGGGATGGGCGAGGTTAAAAGCTGAATCATCCGGCTACGCAGCCGGACACTCAAGGAATCGGAACGCAATGGTTTATCTGACCCGTAAGTGTGAGTTTTCGTCGTCGCACTACTATCACAACCCGGAGTTTTCGCCCGAGGAGAACCGGCGCATCTTCGGAAAGTGCAACAACCCCAACGGCCATGGTCATAACTACACCCTGGAACTCACGGTGAAAGGCGAGGTCGATCCGGGCACGGGCTTTGTTGTCGATCTGCGTGAACTGAAGGAAGTAATGGAAAAAGAGGTCATGGAAGTTTTCGATCACCGGCACATGAACCTCGAAGTTCCGGAGTTCCGCAACCTGATTCCCACCACGGAAAACGTTGCCATCGCCATCTGGAACCGGCTCGCGCCCAAACTGATAGTGGCAAAAATCCACCGCGTCAGACTTTACGAGTCCGCCGATCTGTTCGTGGACTTCTACGGGGAAGAGTAACCTGCATGAAGGCCCACCTCACGCGACGCTACCGCCTCGCCGCCTCCCATCGCCTGCACAGCGATGCTTTGAGCACGGAGGAAAATCAGCGCGTCTACGGAAAGTGCAACAACCCCCATGGCCACGGCCACAATTACATCGTTGAGGTCACTGTCAGCGGGCAGGTGGATGCTCGCACCGGCATGGTGTGCAACCTGGCGGACCTGGACCAGTTCATGCTCCGCGAAGTCGTGGGCCGCTTCGACCTTACAAACCTGAACTGCCTGCCAGAGTTTTCTCCTGGCATTCCCACCACGGAAGCCTTCAGTGAGTGCATCTTCCAGATTGTGCAGCAGGGCTTCCCACATGCCCGCCTGGAAAAAATCCGGATTGAGGAGACCCTGATGAACTCCTTTGAATTTGCCGGTGCAAATGAGTTGCAAAAGTAAAGAAAGGGACGACCATGGCGGCAAGAGTAAAAGCAAAAGTCAGTAAGACCGGCGGCGCGGCGCGATCCCAGACATCGCTCGGCCGAGCCTCGGTTCCGGATCTGGTGCGGGAGTTGATTCTGCGTATCGGGGAAGATCCGGAGCGCGAAGGCCTGGTGCGGACCCCGGACCGTTCGCATAGGGCACTGGAGTTCCTGACCAGGGGCTACCACCAGGACCCGGAGGAGATGCTGCGAGGTGCGCTCTTTACCGTAGACTACGATGAGATGGTCATTGTCCGCGATATTGAAATGTTCAGCCTTTGCGAGCATCATCTGCTGCCGTTTTTCGGCAAAGTCCACGTTGCCTACCTGCCGAGCGGCAAGGTGATCGGGCTCAGCAAAATTCCCCGGCTGATTGATATATTTTCGCGGCGGCTCCAGGTGCAGGAACGCCTGACCACACAGATTGCGGAGACCATTCAACGCGTGATCCAACCGCTGGGGGTGGGCGTGGTGATCGAGGCCCGGCATCTTTGCATGATGATGCGCGGCGTGGAAAAACAACACTCTTCCGCCGTCACATCCTCCATGCTCGGGGCCTTCCGGGACGAGGTGCCAACGAGGGAGGAGTTTCTCTCGCTAATTCGAGGCCGAGGCACCAACGGCATGTAAGGATGCAGGGATGGCCGCAAATAAAGCAGCGCACCCAAGGCTGATCCCGGGTGCGCAACTTTGATGCGCTGCTTTATCTCCAAATGCAGCCGAATCATTGTCCGGCTGTCAGTCTATTTATGTTTCAAACCGTCGCGCCAGGAAATCGCCTCCAGTTCAACTCGAACAGCGTCCTCTATGGAAATCACGGGGCGCGCCTGAAATTCAAATGCCGGGTAGGTTGAGCACATCTTGTGAACGGTTACCGGATCATCGCACTCCACCAGCATATGTCCGCCCCACTCGCCGACTCGTATTACGAAAACTTCAATCTTGAAATTCGAGGGAGGCTTCCATTGAGTGAAGACCTCAAGTATCCGCTTTTGGGCACCCTCGTAATCCAGGGCGGAACCCTGTGAGCGTTCAAACCAACTGATCATGTATTTCATTCGTTCTCTCCTGATGACCTTGTCGCAGCTTAATAATGTTGGCCGTGGCCAAACCGCGCAAAACTAGCATAACCAGCCGGATGCGTCCATTGTGGAAATGAATGGATGGTGGAGCGTCAATCGCACGTGGGCTTCTTTTGAAAGTACGCCTTTCGTGGAATGCCACCACGATCCTGTAAACTGACGATCTTGTAAACGACGATCCTGTAAACTTAGGTTGCCTTGACAGAACTTTCGCTGAAAAACAAAGTCGTTGTCATCACCGGCGCCAGCCGGGGCATAGGCATGGCACTGGCCAAACAGTTATTGGACGAGGAATGTCTGCTTGCGTTGTGCGCAAGAACAGCCCCCGACCTCCATCGGCCTGCCGCGCCGGGAGCGGTGCTGACCGGATCGTGCGATGTCGCTGATCCGGAATCCGTGGAGCGATTCTTCGCGGCCGTAAAGCGCGACTTCGGCCATGTCGATTTCCTTATCAACAACGCGGGCAGAGCTCACGAAATGAAGCCGGTAGCTCAGTTACCGGTCGAAGACTGGCAGCAGACGGTGAACATCAATCTCACCGGGCCCTTTCTGTGCAGCCGCGCGGCGCTGCCCATGATGGGACGCGGAGGCATGATCGTAAACGTCCTCTCTGTCGCAGCCCAGCGGGTATTTACAGGATTGTCCGCTTATAACGCCGCCAAGCACGGCGCACTGGGTCTCACCAATACCATGCGCGAAGAGCTGCGGACGGAAGGCATTCGCGTACTGGCGATGATCCCCGGGGCCACTGGCACGGACATTTGGGATCAGTTCATGCCCGAAGTCGATCGCGGCAGCATGATGCGGCAGGAGACCGTTGCCAGCACTATCGTGCAGGCCATGAAGATGCCCGCCGACGCGACCATGGAAGAAATACGCATGACACCGCTGATCGGTACCCTCAGCAATCGCAGGAAATCCTGACGAGGCACCTCCGGAATCCCGACGGAGGATTGGCGGAAAGAGAGATCAGCGAAAAAGGAGCTTAGCGGGAGCCGTAACGCAGCCTGCGGTTGCGGGCAGGGAATGCCTTCAGCAGCAGGATGCCCGCCACAAATCCGCCAACATGCGCCCAGAAGGCCACGCCTCCGGTGGTCTGGCTCGAGGCGGCGATTGCGGTCGCTGCGCCACTCAGGAACTGAGCGACAAACCAGTAACCCAGAACAATCCATGCCGGCAGCCAGAGGAAGAACACAAAAATAAATGGCATGATGGTCAGCACCCTCGCCGACGGATAGAGGACGAAATAAGCTCCCATCACTCCGGCAATGGCTCCACTGGCGCCGACGCTGGGAATCTTCGAGTGCAGATTGAACAGAATATGCACCAGGGAAGCGCTCACACCCGAAACCAGGTAGAACAACAGATATTTGAAGTGTCCGAGATAGCTCTCGATGTTGTCCCCGAAGATATACAACACCCACATATTCGATAGCACATGCAGAAAGGAAGCATGCAGAAACATCGACGTCAGAATTGGCACCAGCGCCACCTCGGGCGCAACCGCCGGGACGCCATGCAGTAGCGCGGTTACCTTCGCAGGAACCACTCCAAACTGAAAGACCAGCAGGTCGCGTGCACGCGCAGGAAGCGCCACCTCGTAGAGAAACACGGCAATATTCAGCGCCAGCAGGAAGTAATTGACGTAGGGCGTCAGATACCGCGGCGCATCATCACGAAGAGGAATCATGGATTTGTGCGGATCAAGAGCATTTGACCGCAAGGTGTTGGACCGTCCACGATAGCAGAGACGACATGAATGGAGTATTGATTATCGACAAACCCGCCGGCATGACCTCGCACGACGTGGTCAACCGTGTTCGCCGCATCCTTGGGGAGCGGTCCATCGGCCACCTTGGCACCCTCGATCCCATGGCGACCGGGGTCTTACCCCTGGTGGTGGGCCGCATGACGCGCCTGGCGCAGTTCTATACCGGATCGGAGAAATCCTATGAAGGCAAGATTCGCTTCGGTTTCGCCACCGATACCTACGACTCCGAAGGCGAAACAACAACCCCGGTGCAAGCGGTGAATTTCAACCTGGAGCAACTGCGGGAGTCTGCCCGGCGCTTTCAGGGAATGATCGAGCAGATGCCTCCGCCGTTTTCCGCCAAAAAGATTCAGGGAGTGCCAGCTTATAAACTCGCCCGGAACAAGAAGGACGTGCCCCTCAAGCCAGTGGAGGTCGAGATCAAGGAATTCGAGATTCTTGACCTGAACAATGACACGGCGCACTTCCGCGCACAGGTCGCCTCCGGAACTTACATCCGCTCCATCGCCCACGAACTGGGACAAATCCTCGGAACGGGAGCCCATCTTGCCGGTTTAAGGCGCACGGTGGTTGGCGAATTTGAGATCGGTGAGTCGCATACGCTGGAGGAGCTTTCGGCAGCAGCACAATCCGGCAGCCTCTCAGAGTTTTTCATACATCCGCGGCGCTTACTGCCGGGATTTCCATGTGTTACCGCTGATCTTGAAAGTGCTACAAGAATTAGAAGCGGAAGGACCGTGAACCTTCCGGAGTTGTCCCGCGCACGACAGGTGAAGGTATTCGAGGGCCAAAGGGAACTCATCGCCATAGCGACCAGGGTTGCAGGAACGCTGTTCCACGCCAGGGTGGTATTGACCGGCCCGTGATTCCGCCCAATCCTAGTGTCCGATAATGAGTATTATGTAAAACAGAATAAAAGCCTGCCATAATGCGGCTCTGCCGCTGCCTTTGGCAGGATTTCCAAAGAAGTCGTTTCCCGAAGATGACGGTGCGCCTGATTCCCCCGGCTATTGTGGAACCGCAAGAATCTCAGCCAGTTCCTCGCGAAATTTCTTGAGCGCCTCCAGGCGTTCGGGATTGGCTTCCACTACTTCGCTCTTTGACTGGAATACCTGCCGGCCCTCCTTCTCGACCAACACGCCCATGATCTCTCCCATGCGCCAGCCTGGGCTGCCAATCATACTTAAGCCCGAGGCAGTGGGACGAAGCACCGCCATGAATCCTTCCTTGATCACGCCCACTGCTCCGGGCAGCATCTCGAAAGTCTCGATCTCAAATCCCGCCATGTAGATACGCTGGAGCTGTTCCGCCGGATCGGCCATAGCGCTTTTCTATCACAGGCGGTTGGGGCGCAGCCGCGATTGGCTGATATCATGGATTTGGCTTTGATCTTGCCGGTTTTGACATTACTGTTTTCGGCTTTGATTAACTCAGCTTTTTGCTTTCGATCTGGATTCTTGATTTCGATCTAGTATGACGAGCTCCACCCCATCCCAAGCCGTTGAAACGGACCACTTTCTGCTCCAGGTTGCGGACGCGGTGAATACCACGCTCGATCTCGACACGCTGCTGGAGCGCGTTGCCGAGTTGGTTCGTAGGGTGATCCCCTATGAGGTCTTCGCCATCCTGCTGCTGAACGACAAGACGCAGGAGCTTAGGATTCGCTTCCACATCGGGCATCCCAAGGAAGTGGAAAAATTCCGTATTCGAGTCGGCGAAGGGGTTACCGGCGTGGCGGCACAACGCCGCGAGCCGGTGCTGGTTAACGACGTTCTGCGCGACAGCCGCTATATTGGCCTGCCGGGCATCAACTCGGAGCTGGCCATTCCACTGATTACCAAGAACAAGGTAATCGGCGTCATCGACATGGAGTCCAAGCAGGCGGGCTTCTTTACCGAGGAGCACAAACGGCTTTTGTCGCTGGTGGCATCGCGAATCGCCGCAGGTATTGAGAATGCGCGCCTTTACACCCGCGTCGCCCGCCAGGCCAAGACCCTGACGGTGCTCAACGAGATCAGCCGTGAGCTCACATCCATTCTTAACGTGGACCAGTTGCTCAAGCGAATCGGCGAGCTTACCAGCCGCCTGATCGACTACCAGATGTTCAGCATCCTGGAGCTGATCGACAACAAGCTGGTGCACCGCTTCTCGCTGCATTTCAACGAAGCCATCCAGATCAAGCACGATATTCCCATCGGCGAGGGTTTCGTGGGATATGCCGCCCTGCACCGGGAGGCCGTGCTTGTTCCGGACGTGACCAAGGATGCGCGCTACATCCAGCTCAACCCGGAGACGCGCTCTGAGCTGGCCGTGCCCCTGATCTACAAGGATCGCGTCATCGGTGTGCTCGATATTGAGCACACCCGCAAGGGATATTTCACCGAAGACCACATGCGGACCATTACCACGCTGGCCGGCCAGGTGGCGATCGCCATCGAAAATGCCCGCTTATACGAGCATGTCGAGCGTCAGGAGCGGCGGCTGCAGAAAGATCTTGAGCTTGCCCGCGAACTTCAGGGACGCCTGCTGCCCGCAACTTTTCCGGCCCTCAAGAATGCAGAGATCTTCGCCCGCTTTATTCCGGCGCGCGCCATAGGGGGCGACCTCTATGACTTTCTGAACTACCCCGCCCACGGCGATTCCGAGGCGCGTACCGGTCTGGTGATTGGGGATGTCTCCGGCAAAGGCGCACCAGCGGCCTTATACGCTGCCATGGTGAGCGGTGTGGTGCGTTCTCACGCCACCGATCAGCCCGGTGCGGCCGAGATGCTCTCGCGCATTAACGGCTCGCTGCACGAGCACCGGATCGACGGCCAGTTTGTCTCCATCATCTACGCCTTGTGGCACGATCATTCCCGGCTGGTACAAATTGCCAACTCCGGGCTGCCGCGCCCGATCTTCGTGCGGAATGGTGAGCTAAATCGCGTGGAGGCCGTCGGCCTGCCGCTGGGCCTGTTCGACTCCGCCACCTATGACGAAGTTACATTTGAGTGTCTTCCCGGGGACCTGATTGTCTTTTTCAGTGATGGACTGGTCGACGCCCGGAACACCGCCGAAGAGCTCTTCGGACGCGATGGAATCGAAAAAGTTGTGGCCGAAAATGCGGGCGGCTCTGCCGAGGAAATTGTGAACGCCATATTTCATGCCGTGGCCAGCTTTTCCACGCGC
>DASZRZ010000403.1:0-3590 GCA_035548935.1 Terriglobales bacterium | reverse complement strand
CTCTTTGCGGCCTGTGCGGCCCCGGCAGGGACCGTAGTGGCGAAGCTAAGAGCCACAATACAGAAGAAACGGCAAACCACGGAGCGGCGGACGCCTTTCATATCGTGGCACATAAGAGATTCGAGGGAATCTTACCAGCCGTGACTTTCAGGCGCGTAAAAAAAGCTGGCGCGTAAAAAAGCAGGAGCAAAAAAAAGCGGCTTTGGCCGATGAGGTACTCTTATATATTGCTCTCCGGATAAGCGCCATGGAGCCTGTCCAATGAATTATCAAGGTTATGGCCATGTGCGTTGAAGGCCGCTGAAGCGACTGCGCAAATGATCTCTCCGGCCCGAACTACAGCCTTCGACATCCTGCTCCGCGTGGAGCGGGAGGAGTCCTATGCCACCGAACTGCTGCATTCCAGCCGTTTGGATGATCTCTCCGTTGCGGATCGCGCCCTTTGCACGCAGATCGTTATGGGTGTGTTGCGCTGGCGTTCCCGGCTGGATTCTGTAGTTGCTCCGCTTGTGTCCCAACCGATTGCCCGCCTCGATCTCGAAGTTCTGATGGCTTTGCGGATTGGCGCGTTTCAGTTTGCTTTCCTCGACCGCGTTCCCGATCACGCCGTTGTGAATGAAAGTGTTGAATTGGTAAAGCGCGCCCGCAAGCAATCCGCCATGGGCCTGGTGAATGCAGTTCTTCGGAAACTTGCGGACAATCCCGCGCTCATTCAGCCCGCGGCCATTGCTACCGCGGTGACTCACGAGAAGATGGTCGCCGACCTGGCGGAACTCTACGCGCATCCGCTCTGGCTGGTGCAGCGTTGGGCAGCCTCGTTTGGGAAAGAAGCGGCGGGACGAATCTGTGCCTACGATCAGGCGGAACCCCGCGCTGCCATCCGGATGCGGGATGCATCGGTGGAAGACGAGCTTTCCGCGCAGGGAATCGAGTTGCAGCCGGGGGTGCTTCTCCGCAGTGCCCGGCGGGTGGTATCAGGAGACATTACTGCGACCCGCGCCTTTGCCGAACGTCGCGTGGGGATTCAGGATGGAGGTTCGCAGCTGATTGCGGCATTGGCCGGGCGAGGGGAGCGCATTCTGGACTGCTGTGCCGCTCCCGGAGGCAAGACCGCGATTCTGTCCGCTCTCAATCCGCAATCCACCATCATTGCGGCTGAGCTTCATCCCCACCGCGCGCAGCTTATGCGACGGCTGCTTGCCGGAGCCACCAATGTGCAGGTAATCGCTGCCGATGCCGAAGCGCTGCCGCTGCGCGAAGAGTTCGACCGCGTGCTGGTGGATGTCCCATGCTCCGGCACGGGAACGCTGGCGCGCAATCCGGAGATCAAGTGGCGTCTTGCCAAGGAGGATTTGACGGAGCTTCCCCGCCGGCAGGTGGCCATCCTGCGCTCGGCCCTTGCCCGCCTCAGCCTCGGCGGACGTCTGGTTTACTCCACCTGCTCGCTGGAGCCGGAGGAAAATCAATTTGTCGTCAATGAAGTGCTTGAGGGCAATGCGGGATTCCGTCTGCGCCACTGCCGCCTGGAACTGGAGCGGCTGCGCGACGAAGGCGAACTGGTGTGGCCCTCCTTGGGCTCCCTGCTCGATGGTCCATTCCTGCGCATTCTGCCCGGAGTTCATCCCTGCGATGGATTCTTCGCGGCCATTATCGAAAGAAATCCCAAATAACTAGGGAACGGGCGGCGCGGCTGGCGGCTCAGGCATGGTCTTGGGCTGAGGTGGTGCCTCAGGCTGCTGGGGCGGCTCAGGATCGTCCGCCACCAGAAGGTTGACCCTGGGGCTGGCAACGCCGATGGCATCCGGCAGTGGGGTTTGAGCGATGACCTGTCCGGCGGGCACATTGGGCATTCGCATGTAGGCAATGTTCCCGGCCTCAAGCCCCCGCCGCTGCAGGTTGAGTTCCGCGGCGCGCAGGCTGGCGCCGACGACGTTCGGGATTGCTATGTGTTGCGGTCCCAGGCTCTGCGCCAGACGCACCTTCCATCCCCGGCGTACGGTTGCACCCTCCTGCGGAAGTTGCGACAGGATGCGTCCGGCGGAAACGGTGGCGCTGTAGAAGCGGTTTTCGATCTCCACCAGCAGGCCGCTCTCGAGGGCGACCCGCTCGGCCTCCGCCGGGGAGAGACCCACCAGTCTGGGCACGACCACCTCGCGCCCATGGATGGCCACACGCATGGCCGTCAAGGCAGAGATTAGCGCAATGGTGAGCAGGATGAGCGCGAGCAGCGCAAGGCGGAAGAAACTGCGCATGGATATCAGCTTCGATTGTAGCCGGGCCGGTGGGTGAGCGGAAGTTCACGGGAAGGTCACGCAGGAGCTCACGTAGAAGTTCACATAGAAAAGCCACGCTATTTCAGGGTAGCTTTGCGGTGAGTTCGCCGGGGCCGGTTTTCGGAGCCTGGGGGAAGGTTTCCTGCTCGCGGCCGCGAAGGGCCACGGTCATGAAGTCGATCCACATGGGGAGAGATGCCTGTCCCCCGGTTTCTTTTTCTCCCAGGGTTTTCTTTTCGTCGAATCCCATCCAGACGCCGCAGGTGATCGAGGGCGAGAAGCCGATGAACCAGGCATCGGTGTAGTCGTTGGTGGTGCCAGTTTTTCCAGCGACCGGATGATTGAGTTTAAGGGCGGCGGTGGCGGTGCCGCTGCGCACGACTTCCTGCAGAAGGCCGGTCATGGCGCGGGCCGTATGGGCGCTGATTACGTCATGGACTTCGGGATAGTTCTCTTCCAGAACGTGCCCCTCGGCATCGGTCACCTTGCGAATATATCGTGGTACGACACGAACTCCTTCATTCGGGAAGGTTGTATAGGCCGCGGTCTGCTCCATCAGGGTGACTTCGGCGGAGCCCAGGGCCAGCGGCAGATAAGCCGGAAGCTTCGAAGTGATGCCGAAGCGGCGGGCGTAATTGATCACCTTGAGAATCGTGACCCGCTCGGCGACTTTGAGCGCGGGGATGTTGCGCGACTGGGCGAGAGCGCGGCCCAGGGTGATGACTCCGGCGTACTTTCCATCGTAATTATGCGGGGTGTAGGGGCCCGAGGCGGTCCAGAAGGTGACGGGCGCATCGAGCACGGTATCGTCGGGCGAGGCGCCTTCTTCCAATGCCGCACTATAGACGTAGGGCTTGAACGATGAACCCACCTGGCGCAACGCCTGAGCCGAACGGTTGAATTTGGACTGATCGAAGTCGCGGCCTCCCACCATAGCCTTGATGTCGCCGGTGACGTTGTCGAGTGCAAGCAGCGCCCCCTGGGCGCCGGAGTCCTGTTCGAGCGTGACGCGGGGCTCAGGGGCGAAGTGAGGGCTCCCGGGGGCGGAGTAAGGCGACAGCGACAGGACTCGAATATAGGCGAGGTCGCCCAGGGAGAGAATTTCCTGCGGAGACTTGTGCTGCGTCCATGCCATCTCGGCGGGGCCGATGTGGGCGGTGTATCCCCCGAAGCGGAGGGTGGCCGAATTTTTGGAGACTGCCGTTACCAGGGCATGCACGTATGCGCCGGGCTGCAGCGGTTTGCTCCAGTCGGGGTGCTGATAGCGGGTAACGTCTTCTCCTGCGGCAATGACGTTCCGCAAGTGGCCCTTCCATG
>DASZRZ010000402.1:0-11296 GCA_035548935.1 Terriglobales bacterium | reverse complement strand
CCGCCGGTTACGACGTTATGCGGGCGGCCAGCCGTCAGCCTTATAACCCAGCCACCAGCGTTCTGACCGCTTATCCTGAGCTGGGAGGCGACTGGCGTGGACAGGGAGCCCAGCAATTGCTGGTGAAGCCAGTCGGTACCCAGGACCTGCTGCGGCAGATCGAAGCCCTTCTGATTTCCCACGAAGATCACAAGATGGAAGTCGCAGGCAGACGTGCGGCAGCGCAGGCGGCCCAGGGAAAAGCCTCATTCCCCCGTCCCGATAAGCGAAAGATCGGATAGAGATTCCTGTAGATCAAGTTTGAAGGCCCAAGTCCTGAAGCCCAGGTTTTTAAGCCCCAAGTCCTGAAGAACTGAAAACCCGCCTCAAGACCGCTTCATGGAAGTTCCTTCCAACGGGGTACGGTGCGGTGTGGTTAGCCGGTGGGTGAGCTTCGGGCAGAAATGTCCCAGGAATGAAAAAAGGCCGGCGCGAAGTACCCCCTGCGTCTAGAGTATCCCCTTCGTTTAGAAGACAGACATTCTTCGGGAAGACATCTTCCGGCATAGCCGCGTTCAGTTTTACCGCCCGGACCTGTCTCAGGCGGTTGCGGCGGTCGTTCTCTTTTGCTGGAAGCATTCGCGGCACAGCACCGGCCGTCCCTGGGTAGGCCGGAAGGGCACGGTGGTTTCCTTGCCACATTGTGAGCACATCGTCCGGGTTTCCACTTTCGAGTAATTGCCGGGCGTGGCTTGTCCTATGCCAGCCCGCTTTGATTTGCAGGGCTTGCAGCGTTTGGGTTCGTTCTTGAACTGTTTATCGTGGAAAAATAACTGCTCACCGGCGGTGAACACAAAGTCGGAGTCGCAGTCGATGCACTTCAGTACCTTGTCCTGAAATTCCATGGATAGAGCTCCCTTCAGCCCATTTCCCATGCAATCCTCAAAGCCAGCATCTGCTGGCGCGGGGAATGCAGAGGCCCGTCTGGCCCACCGCCCCGATTGAGAGCGGTTTACTGCTTTAAGAACATACGGCCTGATCAGGACTTCGATGTCGCCTGACCGGGTGGTATGACTCCGAATGAGTGCGAAACTACTTGCCGGGCCATGGAATTTTTTTGAAACGAAAAGAATGGGCCGCAAGGGATGATGCGGCCCATTCCGCCACAAATTCGTTAATCCTGCTCCTTACGCGCCTTTTTCCGGCTGCGCTTACGGGCCAGCGCTTCTTTCACGCGCCGCTTCTCACCCGGCTTGAGGTAAAAGGAGTGACGCTTGACCTCCTTGATTATGTCCTCTTGCTGAACCTTGCGCTTAAAACGCCGCAATGCGTTCTCGAGTGATTCGCCGTCCTGAACTCTGACTTCGGCCAAATCCTGAAACACCCCCCCACTTCCCTGCTGGGACGTAGTAGTTATGGCAAGGTTCGGCACTCAAGTCAAGTAGTCAGCCTAACTAACCGCAAGAAGCGGTCGAAACGGCCATGCCGCCGGAGATGACAAAAATTGTCAATCATCATCGACGGGGGGATGATCTCCCGCCGGGGAAATGAATTTTAAAGAATGAATTTTAAATTTTAGAAGATAAGCCGGGCGGAAAACTGTACCTGACGCGGAGCGTAAGCATTGGTCGGAACCAGGAAGCCATTATCACGCCGGTAGTGCGCGGGATAACGGATTCCGGAGACGGTGCGCTGCTGCGAGACGAACGATGCCGCTGAGTTCACAAAGCCGTCGTCGGTGATGTCGAGACGTTTGTTGGCCTGGTTGAACAAATTGAAAGATTCGGCGAGCAGTTCGAGGTTAAGCCGGCCGGTGAGAGGGAAGCGTCTTTTCAAGCGCAAATCAGTGGTCGAATAGGTGGGGCCGGTGAAGGAATTGCGCCGGTATCCGGGCAGGCGGTCGTTGCTGGTGTTGCCATCGCCGTTGGCATCGCCGAGAACGCGGGCATTCACGGGGCGTCCGCTGCCGGCGGAGACAACACCTCCGATAGTCCAGTGATTGAAGATTGCCATGAGCGCCGGATTGCCGCGATGGAATAGCCGGGGCTCGGCGATCCAGGAAAAGACAAAGCGGTGCCGCTGGTCGGTCACGCTCAGCCCGCGTTCGGACTGGGGCGAATAGGCGTTCTCAACCGTAGCCGGACGTCCGACAACCAGCGCGTCCTGTCCATCGTCGATCGCCTTGGCCCAGGTGTAGGCGAGGCGGAAGTAAAGGCCGCGAGTCATGCGCCGCCGCGCGGAGACGGTGAGTCCGTGATAGACGCTGCTGGCGGCACTCTCGAAGACATCGATGGACCCAAGCTGGGGGATTGGCCGGGGGGCATCCACCAGGCAGGGCGGCGCTCCACAGGTTGTGGTGGGGGTCAGTTGCCAGCGGGAAAATGAGTTTACGTTGTAGAACTCGCCCGTAAAGTTGCTATCGGTCTGATCGAATACGGGATAGCTCAACTGCACCGGAGTGGGAAGATTCACATCGCGTGCGCGGATCAGGTGCTCTCCGTGGACGTAGAGGTAAGAAGCGCCCAAAGCGAGGCGGCTGGCGATTTCGCGCTCCACTCCCAGGCTTGCCTGTGTGACGACGGGAGTCTGAAAGTTGCGGGCGAAGGCGGAGATATCGGCGGTGAGCAGGCCCGCGAGGCTGGCGGGCGCAGTGCATTGGTTCGCCGAGAGCGGGCAGTTCACGAGAGCGGCGGGATACCTGGGGAAGAGCTGCCGCTGCAGAATGTCGGAGTTATCGAGCAGCACGTGTGTGCGGTTGATTCCATTTTCGGTCTCCACCGCCGAGGGATAGATCGAAGGAATGTGGGGATAGAAGAGGCCGAAGCCGCCGCGCACCACCAGAGGGCGCTCTTCTCCCACGCGATAGGCGAAGCCAAGGCGCGGGGAAAAGTTGTTGGTGTCGGAAGGAAGGCGGCCCGAGTCCGGCCAGAGGGGATTGGAGACCAGGCGATCCGTCCGGAAGCTCTGGTAGTCATAGCGCAGGCCCAGGCTGAGCGCGAGGCGATCGGTCAGGCGGAGCGTGTCCTGCGCGAAGGCGGCATAGTCGCGTGTGTCGGGATTCGAGAGGGCAGAGCCGAAGTTCTGGCTGTAGTAGCGGGGAACGCCGTGAGCGTAGGCGCGAAGCGGAGTCAGAGTGAGTCCGCGGAATTCCGGCGCAAAGGTGAATGGGTTGACGTCTATATCGTCGAAGATGTATTGGCCACCGAACAGCAGCGGGAAAAAGTTCTCGATCCAGGTCTGGAGGAAGTCGGCGCCGAACTTCAGCGAATGGCGGTGAGTTTCCAGCGTCAGTGTATCGGTGAGGTGGAGCTTATGTTCGCGGGTGCTGCGGGGGAGGATGCTCGAGCGTCCGAAGGCGTCGATGACGTCGAAGATTCTGGTGCGTGGGAATGCAGCGTTGGGAGAGGATTCCTGCACATCGCGCGAGAACTGGGCGCGCAGCTGATTGCTCATGGTGAAACTCACGGCGCTGGTAAGGGAGAGGACACCGCTTTCGGTCCTGACCCGCTCCTCGCCGTTTTCGCTGATGGCGAAGGTCGTGACCGGACTCGAGGGATCGAAGAAAACGTTGTTATTGCCGGAGTATCGCGAGGTGTTCAGCCGGAGCGTGAGGTATTGGCGGGGGTTGATCGAGACATCGATTTTCATGAAGCCGGCGTTGCCCTGAAGCTGGGAGCGGAATTCGCCGCCCATCTTCGAGAGTGCCTGTGAGGTTGCAAGCACAAGGTTGTAGTCGCTCAGTTCAAAGTCGTTGACGCTGGGCGCCAGTACTGACGATCCGGTCAGGAACCGCACCACGCTTGGAAAGCGGAAGAGGTGCTGGTCGAATCCCGCGAAGAAAAAGACACGGTTCTTGCGGATGGGACCTCCGATGGTAAAACCGAACTGATGCTGCCGGTCCTGCGGCTTGAAGTCCACGAAAGGATGGCGGGCAGCGAAGGCGCTATCGCGGAGATAGTAGAAGGCGCTGCCACGCAGCCGGTTGGTGCCGGATTTGGTGGCCACGTTGATGACCGCGCCGCCAGCGCGTCCCAGGTCGGCCCCATAGGTGTTGGAGGAGACGCGGAATTCCTGAACTACTTCGTTGCTGAACTGATAGGGAGCACGATAGCGTCCGCGGGCCTGGGCAAAAAAGGAGTTGTTGTTGTCGGCGCCATCGACCAGAAAACTGGAATAGACGCCGCGAATGCCGCCGAAGGAGAGGTCCCCGTTGCTGGAGGAGGTAAGGCCGCGAGGGTCCTGGGTGACGCCGGGAGTGAGCAGCGCCAGATCGGTGAAGCGGCGTCCGTTTAATGGAAGCCCGGCGATCTCCTCTTCATCGATCACCGCGGAGACCGCGCTGGAGCGGCTTTCGACCGTTCCCGCTTCGGCGGTGACGTCAATGGTCTCCTGTCTTGCCGCCAGCGACAGCCGGATGCGGACATCGATGGCGCCTTCCAGATGAACGCGAACATGGGACTGGCCCTTCAGGGCTCCGGCCCCGGCCTGGACGGTGTATTCGCCCGGCGGCAGAAGTTGGACGGTGAAGCCACCGTTCTCTTCCGCGACCAGGCTCCGCTCAATACCAGTGGCATCGTTCGTGATCGTGACCGTTGCTCTCGCCAGAGGTTTGCCATCCGGGCCTTCCAGCATGCCGCGAATGGCGCCGGTAGCGGCGTCCTGCGCGCAGGCGGTGGGGGTACAAACTATCAAGGGAAAAAGGAAAGAGAGCAGAATTAAGAGAGGGCCTGGGGTCCGGTTAATCATCAGGGGCTTCCGGGGAAAAGTGTGTTTATCACAATGCGCGAGGGAGCGTCCCGGAGATTTCCTTCGGGCAAGGAGAATATGGCCGCCGCGGTTTCAAATCGGGAAAAAATAGGTCGTTTTGCGCGATCCTGAGCAGGCGCAGGGGGAAGCGGGCAGCATTCGTGCCCCAAAAGGGGGATGCGCCTGTTTGGTTTGTGATACATGCGGGGCGTGGTATGTTCGATGGCCAGATGATTCGACCGTATAAAGGAATTTCCCCGCAGGTGCCCGCCTCGGCCTATGTGGATCTCTCAGCGCAGGTAATTGGCGACGTAACGCTGGGGGAGCATTCCAGCATATGGATGAATGCCGTGGTGCGGGGCGACGTGAACCGGATCGTCATCGGATCGCACAGCAATATCCAGGACAACTGCGTTCTGCACGGGATGAAGGGGCAGTTCGCGGTCATCCTGGGAGATTGGGTTACCGTGGGTCACTCGGTTACGCTGCATGGCTGCACCATTGAAGACCGCTGCCTGATCGGCATGGGTTCCATCATTCTGAATGGAGCGCGAATCGGGAGCGGGTCGATTATTGCGGCGGGAACGGTGATCCCCGAGGGAACCGTGGTGGAGCCGGGCTCTCTCTGGATGGGGGTGCCGGGCAAATTTCGCAAGAAGCTTGGCGAAGAGGACTTGCAGGGGATTCTCAGGTACGCCAAAAACTACCTAGAATACAAAGAACAGTACATGCGCGAAAACGCGCAGCAGTGAAGCGCAGTGGTTCGTAACAATATTCATACAATAAGTGTGGAAAGAATCAGTTTCGAAAAGATCAGTCCTTCAATTTGAGTCCAGTCCATTGCTGACGGCCAATTACCTTGATTAAAGCCATACGAGGAACCCGCGACCTTTTGCCGCCGGAGACGGCGCTTTGGAATTTTGTGGAAGCGGCGGCCCGCGACGTCTTCCGCGCCTATAACTTCCGGGAAATTCGCACGCCGATTTTCGAAGCCACGGAGCTGTTTGCGCGTTCGGTGGGCGAGGAGACGGACATCGTCTCGAAGGAGATGTACACGTTCGAGGATCGCGGACGGGCGGAGAGCGACCGGGGGCAGTCGCTTACGCTGCGTCCGGAGAATACTGCCGGAGTGGTACGCGCCTACATTGAGCACAAAATGTGGGAGCGTCCGGGAATCCAGAAGCTCTACTACATGGGTCCGCAGTTCCGGAGAGAGCGTCCACAGAAGGGCCGCTACCGCCAGTTTTCACAGATAGGAGCGGAGGTAATCGGGCCGCCCACGGCGGGCAGTGAATCCCCGGCGCGGGATGCCGAGGTTCTGGAGATGATCTCCACCTTTCTGGACCGGCTGGGCATCGCGAACTGGGCGCTGCAATTGAATTCCGTGGGCTGCTCGAACGACCGCCCAAAATACTTTGAGGCATTGAAGCAGGCGCTGGAACCCGTGAAGGAGCAGATGTGCACGGATTGCCAGCGGCGCGCGGTGTCGAATCCGCTGCGGGTGTTTGACTGCAAGATTCCCGAAGACCAGCCGGTGATTGAGAAGCTTCCGCGAATCTTCGATTATCTGGACCTTCCCTGCCGCGAGCACTTCGAGGGGGTTCAGGAAATCCTGAAGGCGGCGGAGGTCCCCTATTCGATCAACGACCGTCTGGTTCGCGGGCTTGATTACTACAGCCGGACGGCGTTCGAGTTCACGCATGGGGCACTGGGAGCGCAGAACGCGATCCTGGGCGGGGGAAGGTATGACGGACTGTCGGAGACTCTGGGAGGGCCGCGTGCTCCGGGAATCGGCTTCGCCATCGGTGAGGACCGGTTGGTGCTGGCGCTCAAAGAGGCTGAGAGTTCGGCGGCCGTGGTTCGTCCCCCGGATGCTTACATTGCACCGCTGGGCCCGGGCATGGACCGCGAGTCCGCCCGGTTGGCGCGTGAGTTGCGCCGCCACGATCTCACGATTGAGCTGGGCGATGAGAGCTTCCGCATGAAGAAGTCGCTGGAGACTGCAAGCCGGCTGGCTGCGCGCTATGCGGTGATTGTCGGGGAGAATGAGGTGGCGTCGGGCCAGTTCGCGGTGAAGAACCTGGAAACGGGAGAGCAGGTCAGCGTACCGCGGGAGAAGCTGGCTGCGTATCTGCAAGTCCGGTAAAAGCCAGCGAAATCCTGCATGGCAAGCGCCCGGAAGCCCGAAAGCTGCGTGTTACCATTCAAATCGAATCCGCATGAGCCAGAACATCGTCGACATCTTCTACCAGATAGTCGCTTTCCTGTTTGCCATCAGCGTGCATGAGTCGGCGCATGCGTGGACGGCGAACCGTTGCGGCGATCCCACGGCCCGGATGCTGGGAAGGGTGAGCCTGAATCCTGTGCGGCATGTGGATCCGATTGGGACGGTGCTGATTCCGGCGCTGGCGATGTTTTCCGGGGTGGGATTCATCGGATGGGCGAAGCCGACGCCGGTGGACCCGCGCAATTTCAAGAAGCCGGTGCAGTACGACATTCTTACCTCGGTTGCCGGTCCGGTCAGCAACTTCCTGGTGGCCACCCTGGCGATTCTGGTGCTGGCGATTCTGTCGGCGCTGTTTCCCAGTGGACGCGAGACGATCCGCTACGGTCTCGATACGGGATCTGTGCTGGTGCCTGTGGTTGCCATGTTGTATGCCCTGGTCAGTGTGAACATTCTGCTGGCTGTCTTCAATCTGATTCCCATTCCTCCACTGGATGGCAGCCACGTGATCCGCCACCTTCTGCCGGAATCGGCGCAGAGAGCCTATGACACCATGGGGATGGTGGGACTGATCCTGTTGTTCGTGATCGGGAGGCCAATCTTGCGGGCGATTCTTCCGCCGGTGATGGGAGTGTTTTCCTCCCTGATCAGGGTTGTGACATAGATGACAAACAGCGGTAAAAAACGGCCCCGCGTATTGAGCGGTATGCGTTCCACGGGAAAGCTGCACCTGGGCAACCATGTGGGAGCGCTGCAGAACTGGGTGAAGCTTCAGCAAAACTATGAATGCTTCTTCTTTATTGCCGACTGGCATGCGTTGACCACCGACTATGCCGACACTTCCCGCATCAAGCAGAGCTGCATGGAAGTGATGCTCGACTGGCTGGCGGCGGGACTCGACCCCGAGCACACTCCTATGTTCATCCAGTCGCACGCGCCGCAGCATGCGGAGCTGCACCTGCTGTTCTCGATGATTACCCCGCTGGGATGGCTGGAGCGCGTGCCTACTTATAAAGAGCAGCGCGAGAACATTAAGGAAAAAGACCTGGGGACGTATGGATTCCTGGGGTATCCGGTGTTGCAGTCGGCGGACATCCTGATCTACAAGGCCGACTTTGTTCCCGTGGGCGAGGACCAGGTGCCGCACGTGGAGCTGACGCGCGAGATTGCGCGGCGCTTCAATTCGATTTATCCCGCGGGCGGCGAGGGAGTGTTTCCTGAACCCCAGCCCCTGCTGACCTACACGCCGAAGTTGCGCGGCACCGATGGCCGGAAGATGTCGAAGTCGTATGGCAATTCGATCCTGCTGACCGATCCGGAGCCGTTGGTGCGGCAGAAGCTCAAGACGATGGTGACCGATCCGGCGCGCATCCGGCGAAGCGATCCGGGGAATCCCGATGTCTGCCCGGTGGGCGACCTGCACAAGATTTTCAGCAGTGCCGAAACCATGCACAAGGTGAACAGCGGCTGCCGGACGGCGGGCATCGGCTGCATTGAGTGCAAGGGGTGGGCGGCGGATGCGCTGGTTTCCGTGCTGAACCCCATGCAGGAGCGGCGGCGGAAGTATGAGGACAATCCCCGGCTGGCCTGGGACATTCTGGAAGCGGGCGCTGCCCGGGCGCGGCAGGTTTGCGATGCGAACATGGCGGAGGTGCGCGAGGCCATGCACATGTCATTGAACTATGAGCCACCGGTGCCGGTGAGTGAGGCGGGCGCGAAGTAGGAGTGCGCAACCGGGAAACTGCCTGCCGCGGGCCTGGAACCGCGGAATTTCTTCTTAACCTCGGCGAAAACCCGATTGCGCTGTCAGTGGATTCGGTTTATCAATGCAGAACGAGCTATTGATGCAGGAAACTTCACAAGCCGTCCCGGTGACTGTAGCGGAAGAGGCCAAGCCGGTGGTCCGCAAGCAGAGCGAGTTTCCTTTTTCGATCACCGTGGGGCAGGTTTATGACGGGCCGCTCGACCTGCTGCTCGATCTCGTCCGCAAGCAGGATATCGACATCTACGATATCCCCATCGCGCAGATCACGGCGCAATATCTGGCGTATGTGGAGCGCATCCGCGAGACCGATGTGAATCTCGCGTCGGAGTTCATCTACATGGCGTCGCTGCTCATCCAGATCAAGTCGCGGATGTTGCTGCCGCGCGATCCCACGATTACGGCACAGGCGGAAGAGGACCCGCGCCTGGAGCTGGTTAACCGCCTGCTGGAGCACGAGCGGTTCAAGACGGCGGCGCAGATGCTGCTGCAAAAGCAGCAGATTGAAGCGGCAACATGGTCGAATCCTTCCCTGAAGGAGTTCAAGGACGCCGAGGGCACGGAGCCAGAGATGGCTGCGGATGTGGTCGATCTGGTGCGCACCTTCCGCGATATTATTGATCGCCTGAAGTCGAGGCCGGTCATCAAGGTTGATGAAGACTCGGTGACCGTCAGCCACATGATCGACTACTTCCGGCGGCGGCTGCTGCTGGAGGATCGACCGGTGCGGCTCAAGCAGCTGCTGCGCAATATGCATACGCAGACCGCTCTTATCTGTTCGCTGCTGGCGCTGCTGGAGCTGGTGCGCCTGCAGGCCATTCTGCTGCGGCAGGAGGGCGTATTTGGCGAGATCGTGATCAAGAAGCATCCGATGTTCGACGATGTTATGGGCGAGCATGGTTCCGCGGTGCGGGACGACTGGCGGTAGAGGCTTTATTGCAAGCGGAAATGTTGTAAGTCGAAATTTCAGGTTCAGGGAAAGCCGATCAATCGAGTCCGATGTCGATCAAAGCAAAAATCGAAGCGGTAATTTACGCGGCGGAAGAACCCATTACGGTGGAGCAGATGGCGCTGCTGTTGAAGAGCGAAGTTGCCGCAGAGATAGGCCCGGAGTCCGATGGAATGGAGCCGAAGGCGCTGGACAATGAAGTCCGCAGCCGGGTGCGCGCCGTGGTGGCGGAGCTGCAGGCGGACTATGCGAATCCCGAGCGGGGCATGGAGGTGAGGCAGGTCGCGGGCGGATATCGCATGTCCACCAAGCCGGAGCACCATGACGTTGTGCGCGCCTTTGCGAAGAGCCTGAAGCCGCCGATGAAGTTATCGCTACAAGCACTGGAGACTCTCGCAGTGATCGCCTACAAGCAGCCGGTTACGGCGCCGGAGATCACGGAAATCCGTGGAGTGGATTCCAGCGGCGTGGTGTCAACTCTGCTGGAGCGCAAGCTGGTAACCACCGCCGGACGCAAACAGGTGATCGGCAGGCCGATTCTTTACAAGACGAGCAAGGAGTTCCTGCTCCGCTTCGGATTAAAGGATGTGAGCGAACTCCCCAGCCTGGAGGAGTTCGAGAAGATGGCCGGAGAGGTAGGGGAAGATCTGTTTGCCATGCCCAATGGCGGCGCGCTGCCCGGAGAAGCTGGTGGCGATGGGCAGAACGGGCCGATGCTGGTCACGGAGAGATCGCTGGAGCAAGCTTCGGCGGAAGAAGCGGCGGCAACAGAGGCGGATCAAACGGTGGCGGATATCAGCCGGTAGGCTGAGGACGCCAGCCGCTTTCAGGTTTTCCTGCGCAAGACCCTTTCCCTGCAAGACCTTTTTCCGCAAAAACTTTCCGCAAAAACATTTTCCTGCAAAAACTAAAAGCCGCGAGAGCGGTTCCGCTCCACCCGGTCTCCCACCCTGTATGATCTATACCGCATGCCTTTGGAACGTCTTCAAAAAATTATTGCCGCCGCGGGCCTCGCATCACGCCGCAAGTCGGAGGAGATGATCTCCTCCGGGCGGGTGAGCCTGAATGGGCAGATTGTTACCGAGTTGGGGACCAAGGCCGATATCGAAAAAGACGATATACGGGTGGACGACCAACAGCTCCAGGGCCGGGAGCGTTCCGTTTACATTTTGCTCAACAAGCCCAAGGGGTTTGTAACCACGGTGAGCGACCCGGAGGGACGCCCCACGGTGATGAGCCTGGTAAAAGGCGTGGCGGCACGGGTCTATCCGGTGGGGCGGCTCGACTACGCCTCCGAGGGCCTTCTGCTGCTCACCAATGATGGGGCGCTGGCGGAGCGGCTGATGCACGCTTCTTCTCATGTTCCCAAGACATACGTGGTGAAGGTAAGCGGACGGCCAGCGGACGAAGCGATTGATCGTCTGCGCCGGGGAGTGATTTTAAGGCCGATCGTGCGGCCGGAGCCTCCGCGCGGGGGCATGGCGCGAACCAGAACGGTGCAAACCGCTCCGGCGAAGATTGAGCTGATCAAGGAAGCGACCAATCCCTGGTATGAGGTCACGCTGATTGAGGGCCGCACCCGGCAAATCCGCCGGATGTTTGAAGAGATCAACCATCATGTGGAGAAGATCCGGCG
>DASZRZ010000401.1:0-4622 GCA_035548935.1 Terriglobales bacterium | reverse complement strand
GTACAGAGCCGGATCAAGGAACTGGAAAAGATTGAACGCATCGAGTTGCCGGTGGAGGAGAAGACGATCCACTTCTCCTTCCCCCAGCCCAGGCCCAGCGGGCGCATGGTGGCCGAGTTCGTAAATGTGGACAAGAGCTATCAGGTCCCGGGAGCGGCAAGCAAGCCCGTGCTCCAGAATGTGAGCTTTGTAATCGAGCGCGGAGACCGCATTGCCCTCGTGGGAGCCAACGGCGCCGGAAAGTCCACGCTCATCAAACTCCTTTCAGGCCGCGAACCGCTCAGCCGCGGAGAGTACCGCCTGGGCCACAACGTTGAGGTCGATTACTTCGCCCAGGACCAGTACAAGGAGCTCGACGGCGAGGCCCGCGTGCTCGATGACATCGGCACAATCTCCGGCTCCGGGACGCAAACCGAGCTGCGCAGCCTGCTGGGATGCTTCCTGTTCTCCGAAGACGATGCCTACAAGCGCATCGGGGTGCTCTCCGGCGGCGAGCGCAACCGCTATGCGCTGGCCCGCATGCTCATGCGCCCGTCGAACTTCCTGCTGCTGGATGAGCCCACCAATCACCTCGACCTTCGCGCCAAGGATGTGCTGTTGCAGTCGCTCTCGGAGTTCACCGGCACCGTGGTCTTCGTCTCCCATGACCGGTATTTCATCGATAAGCTCGCCACCCGCATCTTTGAGATTTCCGGCGGCCAGGTGAAGATATTCCCGGGCAATTACGAGGACTACAACTGGCGGAAGCAGCAGGGCCAGGCCCCGACGGAGACCTCTCATCCACCCGCAACGGTTACGCCCGCCCCTGCCCAGCAGGGAAACGGACATGCTCCTCCTCAAAACGCCGAGGCTTCCCGGCGCATCAATCCTATTAAAAAGCGCCAGATGCAGGAGCGGTGCGAGGAGCTCGAAGAGTTGGTGGCGCGCCTGGAAGTCCAGATCGGCGAGAACGAAAAAGCGCAGGCGGTTTTCGTCAGCGCCGGGGAGACCGCGCGGCTCACCGCCGAGATCGAAAAGACCCGGCGCGAACTCGACGAACGCATCGAAGAGTGGGAACAGCTTTCGCAGATGCTGGAGAGCGCGGAAGCCTGAGATTGATTTGGATGTAACCATGCGGGAACAGGAAGCAGTTCCGCTTCTGCACGATCGCCGTGAGGCAGGCCGCAAGCTGGCGGAACATCTGCATGCCTACAACGAGCGGCCCGATGTGCTTGTGCTGGCGCTGCCGCGGGGTGGGGTTCCCGTGGGATTTGAGATCGCCCGGAAACTCAACCTCCCCCTGGATGTATTTCTGGTCCGCAAACTGGGGGTTCCATGGCATCCGGAGCTGGCGATGGGAGCGGTGGCCAGCGGCGGCTTCCAGACTCTGAACCCTGAGATTATCGCCAGCCTGAAGGTTGACGGGGCGCAGATTCTGCATGCCATCCAGCGCGAAGAACAGCTCCTGAAGCACCGCGAACACCTGTTCCGGGGCGATCGTCCCCTGCCGCCGCTGGAAGGCCGCACCCTCATCGTGGTGGACGACGGACTGGCCACAGGTTCCTCAATGCGCGCCGCCATTGCGGCCCTGCGGTCGCTCAACCCAAAGCGCATCGTGGTTGCCGTGCCGGTCTCGTCCCGCGCCACATGGCATGAATTGAATGCGCTGGTGGACGAGGGAGTTTGCCTCGCAACCCCTGAGCCGTTCTGGGCGGTGGGGCAATGGTATATGGATTTTTCGCCGACTACTGATGAGGAAGTAAAGGAACTGCTGCTACAGGCCAATCAGCCGCAGGGTCCACAAGCTGTGTGAGGAAGGCGGGCTAAACCACGAAGTACTTCGCCGAAGGATGGTGAACGATTACGGCGGAGGTCGATTGCTCCGGCTCCAGCAGGAACGCGCTGGTCAAACGGACTCCGATGTTCTCTTCCGGATGCAGCAGTGTGAAAAGCTTGGTCTGATCTTCCAGGTTGGGGCACGCAGGATACCCAAACGAGAAACGCGACCCGCGGTATTTCTGATGGAACAGGTCTGAGATGCGCGGGGAATCCTCGCCGGCAATCCCCATCTCCTCGCGCATGCGCTTGTGCCACAGTTCCGCCAGAGCCTCGGCGGTTTCCACGCTCAGGCCGTGCAGGTAGAGATATTTCGTGAACTCTCCGGCTTCAAAGAGCTTTTGCGTTACTTCAGAGGCTTGCGAGCCGATGGTTACCAGCGACAGACCGATCACGTCCATCTGTGGTGACGAAGCGGGAGAGAAAAAGTCGGAGACACACAGCCGCCTTCCCTCGCGCTGGCGGGGGAAGGTGAAGCGCAACAATTCGCGGGCCGGACTGCCTCCGCCCAGCGACTCCGGATCGTAGATGACGGTGTCGTTGCCCTCGGAGTGGCACGGAAAGTAGCCCCAGACCACGCGCGGCTCGAACCATCCAGCGGCGATTACCTCCTCTTGCAGCTCTTTGAGGATGGGGCGGTACTTTTCTTCCACCAGCCGCCCGTAGTCCTGCTGGGAAGCGGTCTTAAGCTGCCACTGGTTCTTAAACAACGCAGTCTCGTTGATGTAAGGAAATATCTCCCGCAGGTCAAACTTCTTTTCGACCCGCACCCCGTAAAACGGGGGAGGCGGCGTTTCCGCCAGCGGAGCGACCGCCTCGCTTCTTACGGCCGGTGGAGGAGCATCGGACTCGCCGGATCCAGCGGCAGCGGCTTTGACAAACGCCTTCACCTGCTTCCCCTCTTCCATACGCGTCTTGCGGCGTCCATTGGGGGAGATGAGGTCTTCCATCACATGCAGTCCGTCGAAGGCGTCTCCCGCATAAAAGACGGCGGAGGAATACTCGCGGCGGAGATCGTCCTCCACATATTTGCGGGTCAGGGCCGCGCCTCCACAGATGACGGGAAATTCGTGTCCCAGGCGCTGAAGGTCCTGGATGACATATTTCATCTCCAGTGTGGACTTGACCAGCAGGCCGCTCAAGCCGATGGCATCCACCCGGTTCTCAAGCGCGGCCTTGATGATGGCATCCGCCGTCTGCTTGATCCCCAGGTTCACGACCTTGTAGCCGTTGTTGGAAAGGATGATGTCGACAAGGTTTTTGCCGATGTCGTGAACGTCGCCCTTCACGGTGGCAAGCACAATGGTGCCCTTCTGTGAGCCTTCCACCTTCTCCATGCGGGGTTCGAGCCATCCCACGGCCTGCTTCATCACGCCCGCGGAATCCAGCACAGAGGGCAATTGCATTTTGCGCGAGCCAAAAAGCTCGCCCACGGTCTTCATGCCGTCGAGAAGCACGTTGTTGATGAGGTCGAGCGGGTTGTAGGTCTCCAGGGCCTCTTCCAGCAACTGCTCCAGGGAACGCTTCGTGGCTCCGTCGCCCAGGGTTTTTTCGCCGCGCACAATGCAGAGCTTCAGCTTTTCTTCGATGGAAAGCTGCTCCACCTGAACCGGGGCAACATCCACCGTCTTCTCGCGACCGGCAAAGAATGCCATGTAGGTCTGCAGCGGGTCGCCGCCCGAGACGTCGTGGAAAATCAGCTTGCGCGCAAGTTCAACCTCAGCATCGGGAATCTTGTACAAAGGATAAATTTTGCTGTAGTTGACGATGGCCATATCGAGGCCATTGTTCACCGCCTCGTGCATGAAGACCGAGTTCAGCACCCGCCGCGGATATACCGCCAGTCCAAAGCTGATATTGCTGACGCCCAGAATGGTATGGCACTCCGGCAGCTCCTCCTTGATGCGGCGGACCGCCTCCAGGGTCTCAATGCCGGCGGTGCGGTAGTCATCCTGTCCGGTGGAGATCGGCAGCGTCAGCGGATCGAAGATGAGGTCCGACGCGCGCATGCCATAACGGTTCACCGCCATGTCATAAATCCGCTTGGCAATGGCGACCTTCCTGTCGGCGGTGAGCGCCATTCCCTGCTCGTCGATGGTGAGCGCAATCACCGCTGCCCCGTATTTCTTCGCCATGGGCAGGACCTTGGACGTCCGCTTTTCGCCATCCTCGAGGTTGATGGAATTGATGACCGGCTTGCCCGGAATCCGCTTGAGGGCTTCCTCAATAACGTCGGCTTCGGTGCTGTCCACGCAAATAGGCGCGGGAACCCGCGTGGCGATCTTTTCGAGAATGGCGTTCATATAACCCTTCTCGTCTTCGCCTACGATGGCGCAGCACAGGTCCAGAATGTGAGAGCCTTCGGCCACCAGCTTTTTGGCAATGCCGAGGATGTCGTCGTACTTCGCTTCGCGCACCAGCTCCCGGAAGTGCGCCTTCTGGGTCGTGGTGTTCATCTCCTCGGCCACCACCAGGGGCTTGGGCTCAAGATCGAGGGGAACACTGCTGTAGGCGCTGGAGGCCGTGCCCGCAGACTTCACCTCGCGCCGCAGAGGCGTGAGATTAGCGCAGACCTCCACAATCGACTTGATATGTTCCGGCGTGGTGCCGCAGCAGCCACCTACAATGTTGACGCCATATTCCGTAATGAAGCGGCGGTGGTACTCCGCCAATTCCTGCGGCGTAAGTGTGTAAACGGCGCGTCCGCCAACGTTCTGCGGAAGCCCGGCATTGGGCAGCACCGATATGAGCTTGGGCGAATTATCCCCAAGGTAGCGGACCGCATCGTTCATCTCACGCGGACCGGT